>JASLIR010000491.1 GCA_030152125.1 Alkanindiges sp. | reverse complement strand
ATCACCCGGCTTAGCCAGCAGGCTGATGGACAATGGGTAGTCAGTGGGCAGAAATACTATAGCACCGGTAGTATCTTTGCCGACTGGTTTGACCTGTTTGCCCAGGTGGATGGCAGTAACCAGAACGTAATTGCTGCTACCCGCATCAAACAGGATGGGGTGAAGATTGAAGACGACTGGGACGGTTTTGGCCAGCGTACCACTGGCAGCGGTACTGCCACCCTGAGCAATGCCAGTGTAGATGCAGAAAATATCTTCCCGTTCGATGAACGTTTTAAATACCAGACCGCTTTTTATCAACTGGTGCTACTCGCCGTGCTGGCTGGCACCGGCCTGGCTGCAGTAAAAGCGTTTAGCCAGCAGGTACGCCAGCGTACGCGTATTTTTAGCCATGGCAATGGTACCCGGGTGGATCAGGATGCACAGGTATTGCAGGTAATCGGCAAGGCATCGGCACAGGCCTATGCGGCGGAAGCTACGGCGATTCGTGCGGCACAAGCCTCACAGCTGGCGTATGAGGCACACTTTGCCCAGAATGCCGAAGCGGAACAGCAGGCCAACATTCTGGCAGAAATTGAATCGGCCCAAGGGCAGGTAGTCATTGCCGAGCTGGTGCTGGATGCGACCAGCAAACTGTTTAACGCGCTCAGTGCCTCTGCTACCAGCAGCCAGAAACAGCTGGACCGCTTTTGGCGTAATGCACGTACCGCAGCCTCACATAACCCACTTATTTACAAGGAAAAGGTGATTGGCGACTGGGTGGTCAATGGCACCGAGCCGGTGTATGTATGGCAGATTGGTGGCGGCAGTAAGCAGCAGTAAGTATCTCAATCAGTCACTAACACATTAAGCATCATCCGCATATGGTGCTTTTTTATTGCAAAAACTCCTTAAGGAGCTTGTCAAAGGGCTGCATCGTACGACTATCTACAGGCCAGGATAACTCACCTTTATTAAATGCCATTTTCCAGTCGTAAGGCCACGAATCCTCCCGGATATCTGACTGGATAAAACAGCGATTGAGCAATAACTCCCTCGCCTGCTGCAAGGACAAGTCATGCAGCTCGAATGCTGTCAGATTTTTTCTTGCCAGGTCAATCTTCGCATCAACATTCACAAAGGTATATTCGCTAGTCACATAGTTGCGGCAAAACGCTGTCCGCCAGCGAGAGTTACTCCCCCAGCCATGCGACAAATCGGAGGCTTGCCGCCTGAATCGTCGGTTGGTAAAGTAAAGTGTACTATTTTCAGCGACCTGTTTAATAACCTCAGACGACTTGTTACAGGCCAGATTAACTCCTGCACGCGAAAAAATCATGTCACCAAAACGCAGTCCTGACCAGTGTACATAAGCTGTTTGATAGCCTTGGAGGTCTGTATAAAGGTCAAACACACTCACAATTTCACTCAACACAGGATTAAACACCCCTGCTGGTTCAAACACCTGAAAGCCCAATGCAGTAAAAAACGCCTTATATTCATGGGCAGATAAGGCAAAAGGGCGTTGTAGACTATCATTCAATGCTGATAAAGCAAAAAAATCCCATAAATGCTCATTACATACCGTACCTGGCAGAGAGCTTCTCAGGTTTTTTAGATGCATTAAAGGTTGCATTAAAGCGCTGACATCCTTTATGACGGGCAAGAGCACATCCTGATACAACGCATCTCCCTCGTAATCATTACAGCACTCATAGAACTCCCTAAAACTGCCGGGCATTTGCATTTCTGACACCAAATCCTTTTACAGTGACACTATTTATTCATCCAGAATAGCTTAGGATGAAACCTGCATATTTTTTACCCAGGATGCTCAGGGATGAAACTACAACGCTTAAAACAAGTACTGGCTGCCGCTATGCTCACCTGCCTTGCAGCAACAGCACAGGCCAGCGAATGGAAACTGGATACCACCAATAGCAAAGTAGGCTTCCTGCTCCAGGGCCTGCTGCCCATTAACGCGGTATTTGACAAGTTTGAAGGCAAGGCATCCTACGACCCCAAAAACCTGAAAGACATTAAAATCAGCTTTGTCGCACAAGCGGACAGCCTGAATGCCGGGTTAGCTACCTATCGCCTAAAGGATCAGGACAATTTTAATGTGGAAAAATTTCCAACCGTTGAATTTAGCAGTACAGCGGCCACTGCCGACAGCGCCACACAAGGCAAAATCACCGGCAACCTGACCATGCGAAATGTGAGCAAACCAGTTAGCGTAAGCATCACACTGGACCCGGCACAATCGAACGATAAACTGGTGGTTTTTAAAGGAACTGCCAGTGTAAAACGCAGCGAATGGGGCATGACCAGCAACCCGGACCTGGCTGCCGATGATGTGCAATTAATTATTGAAGGAAAACTGCTACCCGCGCCTTAATGGCCTGGCAATAAAACTAGGGGTTAACAGCAGAACCCCTTTAGCCAACAGGCCAATAGACTGTTGTTGTTTGGTGGGCTGGCTGCCATTGGCTTGTTTACTTGCCAATGGCCTCATTGTAGCTATTCACCCGGTCAATGGTGGCAGAAACATACTCCTGTTTTGTATTTTCAGGTTTACGCTCAGGGGGGTGTTCTTTCTTGTGGCTCTGCTTTACCTCTTCCCTGGTTTTTTGCACTGTTTCAGGGGTTTCCACCTGACGCATATTCTGCCCAATGAGGTATGCCACCCCACCTGCAATCAGCAGAAAAATAATCACCCGTTTCATGTTTAACCCCAGCACCTTCTGGCGTGCATACTTGAGGATATTCTTAACAAATAAACGTCAGCTACACTAGGCCTTTAGTCAGTATTAACCTACCTTTCGTTTACTCACCACCAGTTCACCCAGTTCAATCAGCCGGGCACGCACAATATTACGGCTTAAACCCAGCAAACTGGCGGTGTGCACCTGGTTATTCTGGCTATAGCGATAGGCAGCCCGGAATAGCTGATCCTCCAGATAGGCATGTACATTACCCTGCTGCTGCTCAAATAACTGCTCCAGCACATACCGCAATAAGTCTTCCCCCTGCCGGCCTTGCTCCTGTAGCTGCTGGCTAACCCTGGGTTCTTTCACCAGGCTGGATAACTGTAAATCCGTCGCTTCAATCACCTGATTATTACAAATCAGTAAGGCATGGTGAATCACATTTTCCAACTCACGGATATTACCCGGCCATAGGTATTGCAATAACTGCTGCCTGGCTGCTGTACTAATCTGGACTTGCCCATAGCCAAGCCGGCTGGCGTAAGTATCAATAAAATGCTGCGCCAGCGGCAAAATATCACCCACGCGCTCACGTAGCGGGCTTAACTCCAGATTGGCCACATTCAGGCGATAGTATAAATCCTCGCGGAAGCGGTCTGCACTGATAGCCTGCTCCAGGTTTACATTGGTGGCGGCCAGCACCCGCACATCTATCGCCAGCTGTTTACGCGAGCCTAAGCGAACCACTTCACGTTCCTGCAACACCCGTAACAGCTTGACCTGAATGCGCTTGGAAAGGTCACCAATTTCATCCAGAAAAATTGTGCCGCCATTGGCTGCTTCAAACCAGCCAGCATTGGCTGATAAGGCACCGGTAAAGGCGCCTTTTTCATGGCCAAACAGCTCACTTTCCACCAGGCTTTCCGAAAATGCCCCGCAGTTCACCGCAATAAACGGCTTGTTACGGCGGTGGCTTAACTGGTGAATCTGCCGTGCAATCAGCTCCTTGCCAGTGCCTGTTTCACCCTTGATGAGGACACTGGCATCACTGGGGGCAATTTGCTGGATGTATTCCAGCAGCGTTCTGGAACGCGGGTCGGCAAAAACGTGTGCGTTGGCTTTATGGGTCTGGCTGCGGCTGGTGACATCCGGCAGGGTAATAATATAGTCTCGGCTCATGCAAGGCTCCGCGCAGTCAATCAGGAATAAAACGTGGGGTGCGGCCACGTGTCATTCAGCGCCCACTCACCCAGCTCCCTGATTTTATAATCCACTGGGTCGTGCAGGGTTTGTGTGCGCACGTTACGCCAGAAACGGTCAAAACGCAGTGCAGCATGCGTTGCACGGGCACCAGTCACCTCAAACAGCCGGCTGCTGATGTCCAGCCCCACACGGGTTGCCGCCACCTTGGCAGTGGCTACCGCAATCGCCACTTGTCCGCGCTCCTCGGCGGTCAGGCTTTCAGCTTTTTTCCAGGCCTGATCCAGCTTTTCAATAGCACGCTCGTTCAGGGCACGCACGGTTTCCAGCTCGACCCAGAACTCGCCATAATGATGCAGGGTATACGGGTCTTCATTGGCACTTTTACTGGATGAGTTAAACCAGGCCCGGGTTTCATGCAGGGTATAGGATTTAGCCTCGGCAAATGCCCCCTCTGCAAGGCCCAGAAACATGTTTACAAATACAATTTGTGCAATCAGCGGACGCAGGCCGGCAAAAGGCGAGCTAAACGGCCCCGGATTCAGCAGCATTTCTGATTCTTCCACCCGCACCCGCTCAAAAATGGAGCTGCCACTATCCGTCTGGCGCTGGCCTATATTGTCCCAGTCGTGGTACAGGGTGATACCGGTACGCGAGGTTGGAATAGCCGACAGTAATAATTTACCGGTATGCTCATCCACGCCGGATGCAATCAGCATTTCCGAATCAATTGCACCGGAACAAAAGCTTTTTTTACCGGAAAACTCGTACCAGTTTTCATTTTTTTTCACCACGGTACGGGTATCCAGCGGATTTAAGGCATTGCCCCAAAACCACGATTTACTGGCAGTCAATTCGTACCAGCGCTGCCACTGCTTCGGCTCGGCAAACAGGCGGACCGTTGCCAGCAGTAAATGATGAAAGCCAAACACATGCGCCAGCGAACTATCCACCCGGGCAAAGGTTTGCACCACAGCCAGGGTATCCTTCCAGCTACCACCCAAACCACCAAACTGGGTGGGAATGGATAAGGCCAGCAAGCCACTTTGCCGAATCAGATCCCGCTCCTGCTTGGGCGTACCACCCTGCCGGTCACGCTCTATGGCTGTTTTGGCAAACTCATCGGCCAGGCGTTGTGCTGTCTGCACTGGATCAATGCTGGCGGTCTGGTCCGACTCTAGCAAAGAAATTCGACTCATTATGGATGCTCTCTATATTATCTCTATGGCTTTGTTTATGCTGACTGCACACGGTAGCAGCCAGCATATGTCACGCATACTGGCTGCCAGTGGGCTTTATACCTTTTCAGGTTGTGCGGCTGGCTGATTAGCGTTACTGGCCGAGTTTGGCAATACATC
>JASLIR010000452.1 GCA_030152125.1 Alkanindiges sp. | reverse complement strand
TCCAGCGACATGCCAACGCCCAGGAAAAACAGGCCGAGCAGGATGCCACGGAAAGGCTCAATATCGGCTTCAATCTGGTGGCGGAAGGTGGATTCGGACAACAATACCCCGGCCAGGAAGGCACCCATGGCCATGGACAGGCCACTCACCTGCATCAGCAAGGCCGCACCTAATACCACCAGTAAGGCGGCGGCGGTCATTACCTCCCGGGCTTTAGCCGCAGCCAGTACCTTAAACAGCGGGTTTAACAACCAGTAGCCAGCGGCAATTAAGCCAGCAATGGCCAGCATGCCAATACCAACCGATTGCCAGCGTGTATCGGTGCTAGTGGGAACGGCATCCGGCGACATAAACGCTACAATGGCCAGTAAAGGTACAATCAGCAAATCTTCAAATAACAGGATCGCCACAATTTTCTGGCCGCGTGGCTGGGTGATATCACCCCGGTCACCCAGTAGTTGCATCACAATAGCGGTGGATGTGAGCACAAAACCGGTGGCGCCGATAAAAGCAATTTTCCAGCCAAAGCCAAAGGCCATCCCAACAGCAGTAAGGGCCAGCGAGCATAAGGCAATTTGCAGGGTACCCAGCCCGAAAATTTCCCGCCTTAAACCCCACAGGTGGGAAGGCTGCATTTCCAGGCCGATGACAAACAGGTACATCACAATACCCAGTTCGGCAATGTGCAGGATAGACGTGGAATCCGTAAAGAAAGCCAGCCCAAATGGACCGATGATCAGGCCGGCACACAGGTAACCCAGCACAGAGCCTAAACCGAGGCGCTTAAACAACGGTACGGCAATCACTGCGGCAGCCAGCAGTACCACGGGGCCCAGCAGGTTAATGGTATGCGCTTCTGTCGACATGCGGGCTTCTCTTATTTTTAATAAATACGTTGCGCAGTTTAAGTCAAAGCCGACACCCCAGCCTAGTTGGTACAGGCATATGCCATACTTTTGTTGGTGTTTACAAAGACTATTTTAAGATTTGTCCGTTTTAAGCACTATCTGGTGGTTTGGTTAGCTGACAAATTTATCCAGCCAGCCCAGACTATCTAGGGTGGTTGTGCTGGGGCGGTATTCCGCACCTATAAAGCCCTCATAGCCGGTAAGCTGGATAAAATCGAACAGTTCGGCAAAGTTAATGTCGCCGGTACCCGGTTCATGCCGGTTAGGGCAGTCGGCAAACTGGATATGTCCAATCACCGGCAGGTTTTCCTGCAGGCTTTGCAGCAGTGGTTCATTGACCATGGCCAGATGATAAAAGTCCAGCTGGATTTTCAGGGCCGGGTGGTTTACTGCTTCCAGCATTTCCTGGGCCTGCGCCACGTTGTGAATAATGAAGCGTGGCATATCAATCGGATTAATAATTTCAAACACGGGGGTTATACTCGCGTTGCTAAATTCATGACAAGCATAGCGCAGGTTGCTGGCCAGTGTTTCCAGACAAGGTAGTAAATCGGCATGTACCGGCTGGCGGCCTGCCAGAATATTAACAACTGGAACATTTAAAATGCTGGCATAGCGCAACGCCTGCTGCACGGCCTGCTTGAACAGGTGTTCCAGCCCCGGCACACAGGCCAGTCCATCACCACTCTGCATCAGGTCACCCGCAGGCACATTGATCAATACCAGTTTTAATTCATGCTCGGTCAGTTGCTGGTTAATGTCATCCAGGGTCAGCTCATAGGGGAACTGGATTTCCACTGCCTGAAAGCCAGCCTGTTTAGCCAGGGCAAAACGCTGGATTAACGGCACTTCGGTAAATAGCAGCGACAGGTTGGCCGAAAAGTTCAGCATGATGAATCCTTATTTTCTTTTATTTAACTGTAGCAAGCCTTTGTGCGGCAAACTAGCGTGATTATGTGGCTTGGTGTAAAAGAATGATACTGGATAAATCGCTTTCGGCGTGTCCACTGGCCTGATGTTGCTGTAATTGTTGCAGGGCTAACTGGGCTACAGGAATGCTTAGCTGATGTTCTGCAGCCAGTGTCATGGCGTTACCTAAATCCTTGCTTAGGGTTTGTACTTTCCACTGTACCGGCTCAAAGCTGTGGGTTGCCATACGCGGGCTTAAAATCTGGAAGGGTTTGGAGTCGGCAAAACCACCAGCCAGTGCAGGGGCCAGCAGGGTCGTGTCTACCCCGGCGCGTGCAGCCAGTGCCACGGCCTCGCTAATTAAGGTACTGCTGGCGGCCACAATCAGCTGGTTGCATATTTTGGTGGCCTGTCCGGTGCCGTTAGTACCCATGTGGGTGACGCGTTGCGACAAGTGCGCCAGTACCGGGCGCAGGCTATCTATCACCGCTGCATCACCACCGGCAAAAATCACCAGACTGCCTTGCTCGGCACCCATTACTCCGCCGGAAACCGGGGCATCTACCCAGTGTGCTCCGGCCTGTGTTAGCTGTGCAGCCAGTTGCTGGGTTGCAGCAACCGACAGGCTGGAAAAATCCACAATAATTTGTCCACTGTGTAACTGTGGCAAAATCTGGCTGACCACTTGCTGTACTGCACTGTCATCGGCCAGACACAGCATGATGACATCAAACCCGGCGATACCCTGCTGGATATCCAGCGCCAATGCACCTTGTGCCAGCAGAGGCTGGCAGGCGCTGGCAGTCCGGTTCCACACTGCAACACTGTAACCGGCATCCAGTAAACGGCTGGACATACGGCTGCCCATTAGCCCCATACCTAAAAAGGCAATATGTGGGCGCTGGACGCTGGAAAGGTGGTTTGCAGTGGTGCTGTTCATGCTGTTTACAGGCTCAGATTATGTAACAGGGTTTACTCGTACTGGCGCGGGTTAAAAGCAGTTTCCGGCTTTTTATCCTTGAGACGGGCCAGACGGCTATTTTTACCCAGTAACAGTTTTAATTGCCAGATTTTTTCCAGACGTAAAGCCCGGGCAGGCGAGTGCTCCATGGCATCCAGCACGCGTTTGCCAGCCAGCAGGGCATCCGGAGAGCGCTGGATCATTTCTTCCGCCAGTTGTTCCGCCAGTTTCAGCGGCTCTTTGCTCAGGTGAGTAACCAGGCCAATGCTTTTGGCATAGTCGCCATTAAAAATACGCCCAGTCAGGGTTAGTTCCTTGGCCAGATCCAGCGGAATAATGCCTTTGATGGTGCGGGTTAGCCCCATGTCAGGCACCAGCCCCCAGCGGCTTTCCATAATCGACAGCTTGCAGTCCGGGTCACTGATACGGATATCCGCGCCCAGGGCCAGTTGCATGCCTGCACCCAGGCAATAGCCATGCAGTACGGCAATGACTGGCACTGGCAAGGTTTGCCACACCAGATTGGCTTTCTGGAACAGGCTTTGTCCCGGCTTGATTAATTCCCAGGCGGCATAGGCACTGTTTTTCGGGTTGTTCAGGTCGCTCAGGTCAATACCCGCGCTAAAGGCTTCACCTTGGCCGGAAATAATCACCACGCGGATGGATTTGTCTTTTTTAATCTGCTTAGCGGTTTGTACCAGCTGTTTCAGCATTAAAAAGCTGATGGCATTGCGCTTGTCGGCACGGTTTAAGTAAACGTAGGCAATGGCGCCTTTCTTTTCTAGTGTAACGGTAGACATGAGGGACATCCCGGATATCACGGTAAGATGGATGTCCAGAGTGTATCGGCTTTAGATGAAAAATGTTAGGCCGCAGCGTTGTGCTGCACCGGCAGTTTGGCAAACCGGGTATCCTTGGCCCAGACTGCCGTTGCTCAGGTGCTTAAGCTTGTAATATCTGGCGCTTAGCCTTGTAGTAAAGGAATTGCAGTGTGTTCAACTGCTGCCATGGCGGCGCTTAGCTGGGCAAAATGCTGTTCAACCTGCTGTTGCAATGACTCGGCAGTCAGTTTGTGCTCGCGGCGCTGTAGCGAGAGCAGTTGTTCCAGCGCATGGGTGGTTTTTTGCAGTTGCGGTAAACCGAGATAACGGGTGGCGCCATACATGCGGTGCGCGCGTTGTTCCAGTTCAGCGTAATCTTCATCTACAATTAACTGCTGCATTAAGGCAGTTTCATGGCTAAAGCTGGAAACCAGCATTTGCAGTAGTTCCAGTGCCAGGTCTTTTTTACCGGCTGACAACCTCAGGCTTTCCTGCCAGTCCAGAATGTCCGGGTCGGTATCAAAGGATTTAGGCTCCGGTTCGGACTGCAGGTAAAATGATTCGGCAGAAAAGTCTTCCGGGTAAAAAGTGTTACTACCCATCCCATTACTTTCCCTGTGTTCGGCATGAAATTGCGGTGGGGTAGTGCTGCCCAGTGCTTTAGTGCCGCTGCCTGCCTGGGTCCAGCTGAGTAAAATATGAATCAGCTGTTCAATCTGGATGGGCTTGCCCACATAATCGTTCATGCCGGCTTGCAGCAGGTTTTCCTTTTCATCACTCAGGGCATGCGCCGTCAGGGCGATAATCGGAATTTGTGCTGTATTCCACTCCTGTTCCAGCTGGCGGATGGCATGTGCGGTTTCCAGCCCGGACATACGCGGCATCTGGATATCCATAAAAATCAGGTCAAAGTTTTTATAGCCGATTTCATGCCGTGAGCTGATTTGCTCAATGGCCTCGTTGCCACTAGTGGCCGTGCTGACCTGTACACCCAGGTCGGTAAGCAGGGCATCCAGTACCATCAGGTTGGGCAGGTGGTCATCCACCGCCAATACATGAATATTGTGATCCAGGAACTCGGGGTAGCTTTCACTTTTTTGTGCTGGCTGCTGGTGTTGCA
>JASLIR010000420.1 GCA_030152125.1 Alkanindiges sp. | reverse complement strand
CATTGGACGGGAATACCAGATGCTGGCCGTTTAGTTCCAGATAACGCAGGAACGTACTGGTGGCCAAGATATCCATCTGGCGACCGGCATCGTTTACATAGTATTCGCGTTGTACCTGGTGTCCGGTAGCTTCCAGCAGGTTAGCCACGGTCATGCCGTAGGCGGCACCGCGGCCATGGCCCACGTGCAGGCTGCTGGTGGGGTTGGCGGACACAAATTCCACCTGTACTTTTTTACCGGCAAAGGCAGTGCTGGTGCCAAAACCATCGGCCTGCTGCAGAATCTGGTCCAGTACGGCAAAACGCTGGTCGTCATTTAAAAAGAAATTGATAAAACCCGGGCCGGCAATTTCGGCCTTGCTGATGTCGGCCACTTGCGGCAGGGCAGCCAGAATTTTTTCGGCCAGATCACGCGGCTTAAGGCCTGCTGCCTTGGATGCAATCATGGCCACGTTGGATGCAAAGTCACCATGACTGCGGTCTTTGGTACGGCTCAGGCTGCTGCTGTTTTGCCAATCGGCAGGTAACAGGTTTTGCTGTTTGAGAGTATCAATAGCGGCTTCTAGCGCAGTTTGGATGGCGGTATTCATATCAACGTGCATGCAACAAATTAGAAAGTCGTTAAATATAGCAAATTTCGCTTCAATATGGATGTATTAATCACGCTTGATATGCGATTGGCCCTATGGCAAAGCACTGTAAACATGGGCTAACAGATCCGTATGTGCTTAGCTCAACCCAGCTACTGCCGGGCTAGCTGTTTCCGGGAGCACTGGAACAAAATAAGCTGTTATAGGCTATTGCTAAACTGGCGCCAGGCTTTTTGCCAGATAAAAATAATAAAGAAGCTTAGGGTCATGCACAGCACAATGCTCAGGCCGCTGGAGCTGTTGAGCCATACACTGCCCCACAAACCGCCTGCTACCCCTAACTGGGCGAATGCAAAGGTCCACAGCAGCATTTGCCGGGGGGAGTGCGCCAGCAGGCGTGCGGTCAGTGCCGGAATAACCAGTAATGCGCCCATCAGTAAAGAGCCAACGGCACGCAGTGCCAGTACAGTAAACAGCGCCAGCACCAGCATAAAAACCAGCCGTTGCCAGCCCGCTTTGGCACCTTCGCTAATGGCGATATCTTCGTCAATGGCCAGGCGAATCTGGGTGCGCCAGTTGATAGCCAGTACGGCTACGCCTGCTACAGTTGCCAGTGCCAGCATGAGAATATCCGGCCAGTCGATAGACAGTAAATCGCCAAACAGATAGCTCATCAGCTCCGGGCGCAAGCCGGGCAACTGCTGCACAATCAGTAAGCCGCTACACAGCAGGGCAGAAGAGCATAAGGCCAGCAAGGCATCATTCGGCAGGCGTGAATCGTGCAGGAACCACAGGAGTGCTACCAGAGTCAGCGACATCAGGCTGACACCCAGCCATAGGGGCATGCTGAGCAGGGCCGCAATGGCCACGCCCAGCAGGGTGCCGTGCGCCATGGTATCTGCAAAAAAGGCCATGCGGCGCCATAGCATCAGGCAGCCCAGTGGAGCGGTTAATAATGCCAGTATGGCGCCCATCACCCAGGCCGGGGCCAGTAAACTTAACCAGTCCATTGTTATAAACCTCTTATAGTTCTGGCTCGGGGTGAATGTGTGGGGTGCCGTGCTGATGCGTATGTGGCGCATCACCGTGGGCGCAGTGGTCGTGATGGTGCTGGTAGAAGGTACGTTCGGCACCAAAAATGGCCTGATATTCCGGGTGTCCCTGAATATCCTGCGGGGTGCCGCTACAGCAGATATGGTGATTCAGGCAGATTACCCGTTGCGTGCCCTGCATCACCCACTGCAGGTCATGCGAAACCATCAGCACGGCACAGCCATAGCGTTCGGGCAGGCTGCGCACATAACTGTACAGTTCGGTTTCCGACTGGATATCCAGCCCCTGCATGGGTTCATCCAGTACCAGCAGCTGGGGCTTTTTTAACAGCGCGCGCGCCAGCAATACGCGCTGGCGTTCGCCACCGGACAGCTTCTGGATGGTTTTATATAAGAGGTGCTGCGTACCGGTTTCCTGCAGAATCAGCTGAAAGTGTTCGCGCGGGCTTTGCTCCAGTTGCAACAGGTCCAGTACCCTTAAGGGCAGGCTGCTGGAGGGATGAAAGCGCTGCGGTACATAGCCAATGCTTAACTTGTCGCGCCGGATAATCTGGCCACTGCTGGCAGCCTGAACGCCAAGCAGTACTTTGACTAGTGTGGACTTTCCTGCACCATTCGGGCCAATCAGGCTGACAATTTCACCGGCATGAATATCCAGGCTGACCTGCTTTAAGGCGGACTGCTGCTCAAACTGGACACTCACCCGGTCAAGCTGGATGAGCGGGCTACTACTGGCCAGGCTCATGAGGCATGACAACGCTGGCACAGGCCGGAAATTTCAATAATGGTGTGCTGGGCCGTAAAATGACCAGCCGCTGCAACCTGATTCAGGCTTTCCATTAAATGGCTGGCCGAAGTTTCCTGCACTGTCTGGCACTTCTGGCAAATCAGGAATGCTGCCTGATGCCCAGCACGCGGGTGGCAGCAGGGAATATAGGCGTTAATGGAGGCTAGGCGATGGATAAAGCCCTGTTCCAGTAAAAATTCCAGGGTGCGGTAAACGGTGGGTGGTGCGGCCGGCCGGTCACTGCCGCGCTTCATTTTTGCCAGCAGGTCATAGGCACCCAAAGGCGCATTGGCAGATAAAATCAGTGCCAGCACTTCACGCCGTAAAGGGGTCAGGCGTGAACCTTCTGCCATACAAAAAGTCTCTGCATCCAGCAGGCGTTGCTCAATCGTTTTTGCATCATGCACGCCGTGCAGGGCATCATCGTGTTCGTGTGACGCATGATCATGCTGGCAACGGGACATGGCAACTCCTGGGGCTGGATGCTGGCTTAGCAAAAACTGCGTAGTCTACAGCAGGTAAATGACAGATATTTTGCCGCAAAACATTTTTTTGTGAATGTAATAGTGTAACATATCGCCCTTCGGCTCGGCTAGTGCGGGCCGGTTTATTGTGCGCCGGGCCTTGTGTGACGGATTAGAGTGCCGAGTTAGGGTGGTTGGAAAGCTCATGCGATTTGGAATACTGATACTGCTGTTATGCCTGAGTTCGTTAGCGCAAGCTACCGGCATGGTGGTCAGCACCCATCCTTTATACCTGATTGCACAGGCGGTGACGCAAGGGGTGGAGTCGCCAATCTTGCTGCTGACACCAAGCCAGTCCGGGCATGATGTGCAATTGCGCCCCAAAGAGCGCCAGTTACTTAAAGAGTCCGATTTTGTACTGTGGTTTGGTCCTTCTTACGAGGCGCCGCTTGCTAAAATACTGCAGGGGCAACCGAATGCCATTGCCCTGTTTGACCTAAAGGCCTTTCGCCGCCAGCCCTTGCGCGATGTGCAGGGCAACCCGCAAGCCCATACACTTGATCCGCATATCTGGCTGGACCCGGTAAATGCCATTGCCATTGCGCATGCCATTGCCGCCGTGCGTAGCAGGCAGTTTCCACAGTTTAGCCGGCAATACCAGCAAAACGCGGCCCGCTTTAGCCAGGGTATGCTGGTACAGATGACCAAGCTGCGCAGCAAAACCAAACAGCCTGCCAATTACTGGGTGTATCACGATGCCTATCAGTATGTTGAGCCTGCGCTGAATTTGCACTTTAAAGGTGCTTTAACAGTGGACCACGATTTACCACCTACGGTGGCGCAACTGAAATGGTTGCAACAAACCCGCCCTACCCAGGCCGGCCGGGCAGTGCCAATGTGCCTGCTGGCAGAATCACAGGTGGCTTTGTCCACTATTCAGCGCTTGCAACCCACAGTGATGCAGCCGGTGGATGAAACCATGCTGGGGCAGCAGGATTTTATTGCAGCCTGGGCGGTGCTGGCACAGCAAATTATTGATTGCACACAGTTTGCCCGCTAAGCCATAAACCGGTAAATTTTGCCTGTACAAGGTTGTTACACTTTA
>JASLIR010000400.1 GCA_030152125.1 Alkanindiges sp. | reverse complement strand
CTTCAATCTTGTATTTGGACTGACCGCCACCAATCAATACATAAGGCTTGATCTTGCCGTCGTAATTGCCGGTAATCAGGTCGGAGGTCACATAAAAGTTACCCAGCAGGTTTTCCTGCTTGGCATCATAGGTTTTGTTGGTAATAGAGTTCGTGCCATTTTTCAGCTTGGCCTGCGCATTGGTTTGGCCATACTCCACCTCAAAACCCAGCCACGGTGTCAGCTCGAAGCCCAGCGCCAGGGCAGCATATACATCGCCATCCAGCTGATAGCCCTGCCCGCCCTTACCAGCCTGGGTATTAAACTGGTCATTGCGCTCTTTTTTCTTGGCGTTATCAGGGTACCAGCTATAACCGACCAAAGGGGTAATGGTGACACCGGCATTTGCCAGCATGGGCAATGGTGCAGCAACCAGTAATGCCAGCGCGATACGATTCAGTTTCATGGATTCCTCCAGATATATAAATAAGTACACCCGACTCACTACAAAACAGTGTGCATCAGGTGATTAACCGCCCCGGCACATGCAACTAAACATGGCCAAAGCATGGCATCTTCAAGTAAGCCCAGCCAAAGGCAGGCCAAATCAAATTATTGAAAATCATTCAGTTGCCAGAAAAAAATATCTGTAGACTGCCTGTGGCTGGCATTATTGACAAATCTGCTTACATATTCCGTTGATGTTTAGTGGAGCTGCTGTTGCGTTATTTATCTTAATTCTTGCTTAAAAATAGGTCTTTTATGTGTTTATTACCGGTCTTTTATAGTGTGAATCAATTCACATTTTAACCGGCATTTTTTAGGGCTGTCAGTTAGTTAGATTTCAAACTGCTTATCCATGCAACTTCTGCATTGCTCGAAAAACAAACCGTAAATTGCGCCACTCGCTAAAAACATAAGATTTCAGTTTTATTACTGAAGCTATACAGCATATACATGCTTTAACGCGCAGTTTTGCAGGCTTTGCACCTTACAGTAGCCGTGCAGTGCTGCCAGAGCAACCTTGACAGTTAATCACTCGCGAACTGTGCAGTTAATCATTTCTTATATGCTTATGCCCCAAATTCGGTATACTCTGCTGCAAATTTCTTAACATCTTTGTGTTTGGGAGCACAACATGTCTGAGTCAGTAGTAATTGTTAATGGCGCACGTACTGCCATGGGCGGATTCCAGGGTGCCTTGTCTGCGGTGACTGCACCGGAACTGGGCGCGGTTGCCATTCGTGAAGCGGTACAACGTGCCGGCCTGCAACCAGCTGACATTGAAGAAGTGATCATGGGCTGTGTACTGCCTGCTGGTCTGAAGCAGGGACCTGCCCGTCAGGCCATGCGTAAAGCAGGTTTGCCTGACAATACCGGTGCAGTAACCATTAACAAGCTGTGTGGCTCCGGTATGAAAGCCGTGATGCAGGCGACTGACATGATTAAAGCCGGCAGCGCTACATTTGTAGTTGCTGGTGGTATGGAATCCATGACCAACGCACCGTATGTATTGCCTAAGGCACGTGCTGGCTACCGTATGGGTCATGGCGAAATCAAAGACCACATGTTCTTTGATGGCCTGGAAGATGCTGAAACCGGCCGTTTGATGGGTTCCTTTGCGCAGGATATGGCCAACAAGCTGAGCTATACCCGCGAACAAATGGACGACTTTGCCATCCGCTCCCTGAAGCGTGCGCAAACTGCCATTACCGAAGGCTACTTTAAAGACGAGATTACCGCGGTAACCGTACAAACCCGTAAGGGCGAAGAGTCTATTGACCAGGATGAGCAACCATTAAATGCCAAACTGGACAAGATTCCTGGCTTAAAACCAGCTTTTGCCAAAGACGGTACCATTACTGCAGCAAATGCCAGCTCCATTTCCGACGGTGCTTCTGCGCTGGTACTGACTTCCGAGTCTGCTGCCAAAGCCAAAGGCCTGCAACCGCTGGCACGCATTGTGTCCACTGCTTCCAACTCACAGCACCCAAGCGAGTTTACCATTGCACCGGTAGGCGCAATCCAGAAAGTGCTGGACAAGGCTGGCTGGAAAGCTGAAGACGTAGACCTGTGGGAAATCAATGAAGCCTTTGCCATGGTGACTATGGCGGCTATTGACAAATACAGCCTGGACGTAGAGAAAGTAAATATCAACGGTGGTGCCTGTGCACTGGGTCACCCGGTTGGTTCTACTGGTTCCCGTATTATCCTGACCCTGATTCACGCCCTGAAACGCACTGGCGGTACCAAAGGTATTGCTGCCCTGTGTATTGGTGGTGGTGAAGCGACTGCGGTAGCGGTTGAGCTGATCTAATACAATAAATTAACGCTTCCCTTGTTGCCAGCGCACCCAATGCGCTGGCTTTTTTTATCCGGCTATTTTGCTGTTATTTACAAGTTAAACTCAGTAATAAAGTGATTTGTAGCACTTTTCCCCAAATTATATAGTGCATTGGCCACATCACTTGCTTTATGATCAAAAGGCAACCTCTTAAAAGGATTTAACAGGATGAGCCATTTATTTGACGTGTTTGCGCAAGCCAGTCAAGCTATTGACAGTGAAGACTATCCCCTTGCCTATCGCCTGTTTAATGAACTGGCACACCAGCAATACATTCCTGCCTTTAAGAACCTTGGCCTGCTATATGAAAATGGCACAGGCACCGAAATCAACCTGCGTAAAGCCCTATACTGGTATAAACGCGGCTGGCGTATT
>JASLIR010000135.1 GCA_030152125.1 Alkanindiges sp. | reverse complement strand
AGCACCAGCAGAACCAGCACTCTGGCTGCGCGGTGCTGCAATACCTCGCCCCAGCTAAATAAGCCACCGGAACTGCTGTTGCTCTTGGTAGACTTGCTGGGGGTGGTCTTTCTGCTATTAGCCTTTCCGGTTTTAGGGGCTGGTGGACGCTTGGCCATGAATCATCATCATGCAAAATTGAACAGTGCGCTAGAATAACAGAAGTTGCTGCTGTAATTCCTGCACGATCTGCACATTCAATAAGCGGTCATGCAGTTGCCGCACCGGCACAATGCCACTAAGGGCATTACAAAAGAACAGGGCATCAATCCGCTCTATAGCCACCCTGGGAATGTGCGAAATATGCGGCGTAATACCCTTGGCCTGCATTTGCGCCAGAATTTCTGCACGCATCACACCTTCAATCCCGGCCTGATCCAGCAAAGGCGTGTGCCATTCACCATCCAGATAGATAAAGCAGTTACTGTAAACACCTTCAATCAGGTTACCGGATAAATCACACACCAGTGCTTCCGGCCACGCTGTTGCAGCCAGTGCCTGACGCAATACCACCTGCTCCAGCCGGTTCAGGGTTTTTAAGCCTGCCAGTTGCGGCATTACATGCCCCATTACTAAAGGCAGCACACCACTGTTAATCCCTTGCGCATATTCATCATACTGTACATAAGGCAGCACCTGAAAATACACATCCGCCGGTTGCTGCGGCGCAAGGTAGCCGCGCTGGCCCACGCCACGGCTCACAATAATCTTAAAAACCGCATTGCCATCACTGGCATTCATATAGTTTGCCAGTACCCGCTGTACATCCTGTTGTAGCTGGCTAAAATCAACATTAAAAAATAGCTGTTCGGCACAGCGCTGCAAGCGCTGTAAATGCCGTGGCCAAAAGAGTAACTGGCCTTGCTGGATACGGATGGTAGTAAAAAAGCCATCGCCATATAAAAAGGCACGGTCATGGCAATCAATCGACTGGCAGGGTTCACCATTTTTTGTAATAAGCATTGTTATCCCCTTGTTCATGCACTGTTTGTCCCATTTTAGGCAAATCTGCAGAACTTAGTGTAGGTGATTTTTCATAGGGGCTGCTAATACTTCAGATGCGGTTGCGACAGTGGATGTTTTTTAGGTGATGCAAGGCATGAATTGCGATCTTTAGTGGTTCTAAAGGAGCAATGAATAACGCAGCAGCGCCAAGAAACGTCCCTGTCCCCTCGGGTTGTGGCTAAAATTTTCTCAAACTTCGTTCTGAAACTTGCCAAGGGCTTACCATTCGCTGCGTTTCACGCCTTGTTTGAATCAATTTTAGCCGACAACGCAACTTGCATATGAAATATAAACAGCCCCTTCATCACATTTTTTCATATTAAAAGCATTTTTAATTGTTTTTTAATTCTAAAGAAAATCCATATTCTATAAACATCGGATGAGGGCTGGCTTTTAGCAGTTTTTTTCATCAAACCCATTTTAGCACCATGACACAAACCAGTGACACATTTGACACTTTGTCGGAGATAAAAAATGTCTTTTAAATTACCTGTGGGGTTAGCGGCGGCATTCCTGAGCGCCAGCGTATTTGCAGCACCAATTAGCTTCCTGAACGTATCTTACGATCCAACCCGTGAATTATACGACGATTTTAACAAATCGTTCGGTACTTACTGGAAACAGAAAACCGGACAGGAAGTAGAGTTCCGCCAGTCACACGGTGGTTCAGGCAAACAGGCCCGTGCCGTGATTGATGGTCTGGAAGCAGACGTGGTAACGCTGGCACTGGCTTCCGACATTGATGCCATTGTAGACAATAGTTCACTGATTAACAGCAAAGACTGGCAAAAGCGTTTCCCGCAAAACTCTACGCCTTACACCTCTACCATCGTATTCCTGGTACGTACTGGCAACCCGAAAGGCATTAAAGACTGGGGCGACATCGTTAAGCCAGGTGTAGAAATTATCACGCCAAACCCAAAAACTTCTGGCGGTGCACGCTGGAATTACCTGGCTGCATGGGCATGGGCTAAACACCAGAAAGGTGGTAGCGATGCAACTGCACGTGAATTCGTACGCAAAATTTACGAACAAACCAAAGTTCTGGACTCTGGCGCCCGTGGTTCAACGACTACCTTTGCTGAACGCGGTATTGGCGACGTATTACTGGCCTGGGAAAATGAAGCTCACCTGGCCCTGCGTGAACAACCAGGCAAGTTTGAAATCGTAACCCCTAGCTTGTCCGTTCTGGCAGAACCACCAGTAGCCATTGTTGACAAAAACGTTGACAAGCATGGCACACGTAGCCTGGCCACCGGTTACCTGAACTACCTGTACTCACCTGCCGGTCAGGAAATTGCAGCGAAAAACTTCTACCGTCCACGCAATGCCCAGGCAGCAGCTAAATACAAAAACGTATTTACCCCGCTGAAACTGGTAACCATTGACAAAGAGTTTGGCGGATGGCGCAAAGTTCAGAAAGAACACTTTGAAAATGATGGTGTATTTGACAAAATTGTGGCCGAAAACGCTGCTAAACGTGGCAACTGATTCAAACCACGTATAAGCACGGTTTGAAAGGGAGAACGCATCATGAAAGCATTAATTGTTCCAGGTGTTGGCGGTAGCGAAAAAGCCCACTGGCAAAGCTGGTTACAGGAACAGCTGCATGATGCAACCCGTGTAGAGCAGGATCACTGGAACAATCCAGTACTGGATGTGTGGGTACAGCGCTTCACCGAAGTGCTGTTACAGCAAACAGCACCGGTTCAGGTGGTTGCGCACAGCTTTGGCTGCCTGACCAGTGTTGCTGCCCTCACCCGTTACCCAGCCTTAAAACAGCGTATTGCCGGTTTACTGCTGGTAGCCCCTGCCAATCCCGAGCGCTTTTCAGTGAATGGTTTGCGTCAGGATGGCGAAGCAAGTATTGCCCACCTATTACAACAAACTGCTTTAACGGTGCCTACCCAACTGATTGCCAGCCGTAATGATCCATGGTTGTCATTTAATGCCGCAGAGACCTGGGCAGCCTATTGGGCAGCCAGTCTGGTTGACCTGGGTAACGCCGGTCATATTAATGTGGCGGCAGGTTATGGTGCATGGCCCGGAATTTTTCAGTATCTGCCAGCGAGTGTTCATAAAAAAACCGACTTCCGGCAGCAATTAATGGCACTATTGCCCAAACATAACCTGCACTTGGCTGCAGGTACCCGAAGTACTGTTTAAACACACCTACATTTTTAGTTTTTGCATTATTAATTTTGAATTTAAGGAGTGACTATGTCTCGGCAGGCACGCGTATTGCCGGGGTTTGGCCTTTCATTGGGGTTTACCCTTGCGTATTTGTCTATTATTGTGCTCATCCCGATCTCGGCGGTGTTTATTCGCTCACTGGGGGTAGGCTGGGATGGCCTGATTGATATTTTAACCTCTGAACGTATCATTGCAGCCCTAAAGCTCAGCTTTTCCACCGCGCTGATTGCCGCACTGATTAATGTGGTGTTTGGCTTACTGCTGGCCTGGACACTGGTACGTTACAGCTTTCCCGGTAAACGTTTTGTCGATGCACTGGTAGATTTGCCATTTGCCCTGCCAACCGCAGTGGCCGGTATTGCCCTGACCACCCTGTATTCCAAAAATGGCTGGATTGGCAGTCACCTGGAACCATATGGCATTCAGATAGCCTATACCAGCGCCGGTATTACCCTTGCACTGATTTTTATTGGCCTGCCTTTTGTGGTACGCACGGTACAACCTGTACTGTCTGACCTGGAAGTGGAGCTGGAAGAAGCCTCTGCGGCACTGGGTGCCAACCGCTTTCAAACCATTACCAAGGTGATTCTGCCGATTCTGTTCCCGGCCCTGCTCACCGGTTTTGCCCTGGCCTTTGCCCGTGGTGTTGGCGAGTATGGCTCGGTAATTTTTATTGCCGGTAACCAGCCGTATCAGACCGAAATCGCTCCCCTGCTGATTATTTCCCGACTGGAAGAATATGACTACGCAGGTGCCACTACCATTGCGGTGGTGATGCTGGTGATCTCCTTTATTCTGCTATTGGTTATTAACCTGTTACAAAGCTGGGCAAGTCGCCGCACCGGGAGAACTGCATCATGAGTATCCATGCTGCTTCATCAAATGAACTGGCACAGCGCCTGCAATCGCGTGATGCTACCAAGGAATCGCCCGCTGTACGTGGTGTAATTATTGCCATCAGCCTGCTGTTCTTTGTCTCCTGCCTGCTGCTGCCCCTTATTCTGGTGTTTGTAGAAGGCTTCCGCCAGGGTGTTGGCGTCTATTTTCAGGCACTGGTACATCCGGATACCCTTGCTGCGGTAAAGCTGACCCTGTTAACGGCTGCCATTGCCGTGCCTATTAACGTGGTGTTTGGTGTTGCTGCTGCCTGGGCAGTGGCTAAATTCAAGTTCAGGGGCAAGTCGCTTCTCACTACCCTGATTGACCTGCCTTTTTCGGTATCCCCGGTGATTGCCGGTTTAATGCTGGTACTGGTGTTTGGTAGCCGCGGCTGGTTTGGTGAATGGCTGGGCGATCATGACATCAAGGTCCTGTATGCAGTACCAGCCATCGTATTAGCCACCATTTTTATTACCGTTCCTTTTGTAGCCCGGGAATTGATTCCATTAATGGAAGCGCAGGGTACCGAAGAAGAAGAAGCATCCATTGTACTCGGTGCCAATGGCTGGCAAACCTTCTGGCATGTCACCCTGCCCAACATTAAATGGGGCTTGCTGTACGGCGTTATCCTGTGTAATGCGCGTGCCATGGGTGAGTTTGGTGCAGTATCGGTGGTTTCCGGTCATATCCGTGGCGAAACCAATACCCTGCCCCTCCATGTAGAGATTTTATACAACGAATATACCTTTAGTGCAGCGTTTGCGGTGTCTTCACTATTGGCCTTGCTGGCAATTCTGACCCTGATCTTAAAAGTATGGGTGGAATCGCGCAGTAACAGCCGCGATAACCGTACCGACACCGCCAGCTAAGTACAGGAAACAGCAATCATGAGTATTGAAGTTAAAAATATTGATAAACACTTTGGCGGCTTTCATGCCCTGAACAACATTACGCTGGACTTTCCGGAAGGCGAACTGGTAGCCCTGCTCGGCCCGTCAGGCTGTGGCAAGACCACCCTGCTGCGCATTATTGCCGGCCTGGAAGCGGCGGATAGCGGCCAGATTCTGCTGGAAGGTGAAGATGCCACCGGCACCCATGTGCGTCACCGTCAGGTTGGTTTTGTATTCCAGCACTATGCACTGTTCCGCCACATGACCGTGTTTGACAACATTGCCTTTGG
>JASLIR010000317.1 GCA_030152125.1 Alkanindiges sp. | reverse complement strand
GCAATGGCATCGTCGTATTGCTGCTGGCTAATCTTGCCAATCACCAGCATGTTATGCAGTACGGTATTACGGCGTTCCAGCGCCAGCTCCGGGTTACGGCGCGGGTTATACAGGGTAGGGCCTTTCACCAGGCCAACCATAAAGGCCATCTGGTCCAGTCTTAGTTCCTGCAAGGGCTGGCCAAAGTAGAATTCAGCGGCAAGGCCAAAACCATTAATGGAATGGTTGCCATTTTGGCCCAGGTTCACTTCGTTTAAATAAGCTTCCAGAATTTCATTCTTGCTGTAGTGCATTTCCAGCAGCAAGGCCATTAAGGCTTCATTGGCCTTGCGTTTATAACTGCGTTCCGGGGTTAAATAAAAGTTTTTAACCAGCTGCTGAGTCAGGGTAGAGCCACCCTGACGTGGGCCACCTGTGGCATTACTTACCATGGCACGTGCCAGGCCACGAATGGAAATGCCCTTGTGCTTATAGAACTGCCGGTCTTCTGTGGCGATCAGCGCATCAATTAGCGGTTGCGGTACTTTATTCAGTTGAATGAGTACGCGGTCTTCCTTATGACGGGGATAAATGCCACCCACCAGAATAGGCTCTAAACGGGCAATGCCGGTACCGGTCTGCTGGGTACTGCGCACATCCATAATCTGTTGCTGGCCAAAATTAACTTCCAGCACCTGCTCTGGTTCCTGGGAGTCACCAAAATCAAAGCCACGGCTGTGAATATAAAAAGTACTGCCTTTGTCTACATAGGTGCCGGGTGCCTGATAGCCCTCGGCTGATTTGTAGCCCAGTAAGCGCAGCTCTTGCAGCAGGTTGGTTTTGGTTACGCGGGCACCATTAAACAGTTCTAATGGACGGGCATAAACTTTGGCCGGGATTTCCCAGCGTTTACCCTCAAATTTATCCCGGACAATGTTGTCCAGATGAACCATATAAACACTGAAAATGGCAAAGGCAATCAATAAAATGATAAAAATCAGCAGCGCCAAAAATGCAAAACCACGTGATGACTTCATGAGCAGGTATAAAAACACATCAGGAAAAAAGGAATAAGCGCATAATGAGGCCGCACACCACCGGTTGCAATCTAAAGACTGTTAAAAGTCGCAACCTGTCCGATAAAGTATGCAGCAGAAATTAAGTGTTTTCAGTAACTAATTGTTTTAGGGGTAAATGTCCTGCAGCGCATTTCGCCATGCGGCGGCGGCATGCCAAGCCAAAGCGGTCAGGCAATCATCAGCAAACAGATAGCGGGTTATAAAGACAGGGAAGGCTCAGCCTGGCTCACGTATTGGTTAACTTCCACGTAACTGCGACAGCCGGCAATATATTCACTAGCTAGTACATCGCAATCATGGATATCACGTGCGTCGTGGTTTGCGGCCCATTGATAGCCGGTATTATCGTGCTGCTTAGTGCTGGAGACATTGACAATACCTTCAGCAGATTCCTCGCGGCTACCCTGTATATAGTCATACATGTGGCGCGCGTCTGTACTGCTGGCAGGTGCAGGATTATAGGCTTTTACCGCAGGCTGCCTGATTTCGCGCAGGCTTGTCTGTACCGTAGCGCTGGCAAAGGTGTCACTCAGTTTTTTCTCGGAGCTGATAAGCCAGCCCATGGTGACTATAAACAGTACAAGCACTAAAAATAGGAACGCCAGAAAACGATCCAGCCATACCAGTCTGATCATCCCAAGCCTCAAGGGTAAGCCACGGAAATGTGGAAAATACAGGTTATGTAACACAGTGTATCACATAACCATGGTATTTTGCCTAAAAAATGACAAATGTGTCAGATTGAGAGATCTGGTTATCGTTTTGTGCGGTCTGTCTTAACCGTCTGTCATGACTGTTAAGTGTGGTGGTTGAATAAAAATTGCTATAAATCATCCTCATCCACACTGTTGATGCCCAGTTCCTTCAGCTTGCGTGTAAGCGTGTTACGCCCCCAGCCCAATAGCTCTGCTGCATGGCGCTTGCGGCCATGGCTGAAATCCAGTGCCGCATCAATCATGGTTTTTTCAAACAGTGGTAAAGCAGTTTCCAGCAGTTGTTGCTGTCCACTTTCCAGCTGTGTCTTGGCCCATTGCTTTAACATGATATCCCAGCTACCTACAGCTATTTCACTGCTGCTGGCTGTTTTTTCACTGCTGATCAATGGAGGCGGACTAACTTTTTCACTGACTGCTTCCACATGATGCTGGCGTAACTCCGGGGGAAGGTCTTCCGGGAAAATTTCACGGCCCGTGACCATCACGGTTAACCAGCGGCAGGTGTTTTCCAGCTGGCGCACATTACCCGCCCAGGGCAGTTGCTGCATGTAGGCCACGGTTTCCTTGCGCAGAATTTTTGGGTCTACCGACAGTTCACGCCCGGCACGTGCCAGAAAGTGATTGGCCAGCATGGGAATATCTTCGCTACGGTCACGCAGTTTGGGAATATGAATGCGGATGACGTTCAGGCGGTGGTATAAGTCTTCCCGGAACTTGCCGCTGGTCACCAGCTTTTCCAGGTCCTGATGGGTAGCGGCAATAATACGTACATCCACTTTGACCGGCACATGGCCACCCACGCGGTAAAACTCGCCATCGGCCAGTACCCGCAGCAGGCGGGTCTGGGTTTCAAACGGCATATCGCCAATTTCGTCCAGGAACAGGGTGCCGCCATTGGCCTGTTCAAAGCGGCCCTGGCGCTGGGTATTGGCCCCGGTAAAGGCACCTTTTTCATGACCGAATAATTCGGTTTCAATCAGGTCCTTGGGAATAGCCGCCATGTTCAAGGCAATAAAGGGCTTGCTGCTGCGCGGGGAGTGACGGTGCAGGGCATGCGCCACCAGCTCCTTACCAGTGCCGGATTCACCATTGATTAATACGGTGATATGCGATTGGGATAAACGGCCAATCGCCCGGAATACTTCCTGCATGGCAGGCGATTCGCCAATAATATCTACCGTTTTGATGGGCAGAATGCGGCCAGCATCCTGTTGCTGCAGCTTGGCGTTATGCTGGATGGCACGGCCGACCAGTGTCAGCGCTTCATCAATATCAAATGGCTTGGGCAGGTATTCAAAGGCACCGGTCTGGTAGCTGGAAACTGCGGACTCCAGGTCAGAGTGTGCCGTCATAATGATGACAGGCAGGTCGGCATGCGTGGTTTTAACCCGCGCCAGAAAACCGAGGCCATCCAGGCCAGGCATACGGATATCCGTTAAAATTACATCGGGAGTCTCTTTTTCCAGCCGGTCCAGCGCACTTTGGCTTTCTTCAAAGCTGATGACATTATAGCCTTCTTCCTTGAAGGTCTTTTCCAGTACCCAACGCATGGCACGATCATCATCAATGACCCAAATTGTTTCGTGCGACATGATTTACTCCCAAGGCAAAAACAAACTAAAAACGGTACAACCGGGCTGAGACTCGCATTCGATGAGTCCACGGTGTTGATGCATGATATTCTGTGCAATGCTCAGGCCAAGTCCGGTACCACTGGCGCGGCCGGTTACCATGGGGTAGAACACCGACTCAATGATATCCGGTGGAATGCCGGGGCCATTGTCTTCCAGGTCAATCCGGATGACACTGCGGTAACGGATGCTGTTAATGGTGAACATGCGCTGTATTCTGGTGCGCAATATGATCTGCGGTTCACGGTCGTGAAAGATTTGCGGATTTTCAGTGATGGCCTGCACCGCATTGACGCATATATTGAGGAAAACCTGAATCAGCTGGTCACGGTCTGCCAGTACATCGGGCAGTGACAGGTCATAATCACGTACCACTTTTACCGTGTTCTTGGTCTGGCTCATGACCAGGCTGCGTACCCGCTCCAGTGGCTCATGTATGTTTACCATTTGCAGGGATGGCAAGTGGCGGGAACCCAGCATGCTGTCGGCCAGGGTGCGTAAACGATCTACTTCACGGATAATAATATCGGTATATTCACTGACAATGCCATTCGGCAGGCTGCGTGCTAACAGTTGGGTAGCACCGCGTATACCACCCAGCGGGTTTTTAATTTCATGTGCGACGCCGCGTACCAGCTGGCGGGCAATCTGGTGTTGCTGGGTTAAATGTTCTTCACGGTTAATGCGTAAAAAGCGGTCAATGGGTTGAATCTCAATCAGCAGGTGCTGGTTGGAAATTGCCCCGGCACGCTCGTCAATAATCAGCGATACCGTGTAATCCACCGATTTGTCTTTCAGGCCTACACTTAATACAGCTTCCCGGCGGGTATAGGGCTGGCCGGTTTTCAGGGTGCGCAATAACGCCCCTTTGGTATCAAAGCTTTGATCCTGCTCGGTTAGTACCGAGAGTAAGGGCAGTCCAATGGCACGCGTCCTGCTGATATCCAGCAGGGCTTCGCAGGCTGAATTCATGTATTCAATTTTCAGGGTAGGTGATACCTGCATGACTGCCGTCAACATGTGATCGACCAGGCTACGATAATCAACAGGTGGAGCACTTTGCATGGCGGATGGATCCATCAGGTAGGCGTGTTTGTTCACATAGGGAAACTTGAAAACACAATATTGTTCAATTCAAACTGACCAGAACAGGTGTCAGTAGCATCGTTATAGGTTTAAAAACATTCCTGAATTGCAAATTGCAAGCCAACCTCAGCACGCGCTGGTTTCAAGCTGGTGCAATTTAGCTAAAATGGGTCAGTATGCCCGCTTAGTGATCCATCGTGGTGGTAAAGCATATCCGCTGTTGGGCATAGTCCCTCATCACCATAAAAGTATTGCTACCTTAAGACAAGAAATTTGTTTTATTTTGGTGCGAAATATGAAATACGAATTAAATTGGTGCATATTTGTATCTTATTGGTGCGATATGCGCTGCTGTCAGTATGCGTGATTTTCCACATTACACGCCCGGTGTTCACATAATCGGCCATGGCTATACTATTAAAGAAAACACAAAGCGCTTACAATATGCCCATTATGTTGGAGCTGTTGTTATGAAATCCCCAAAAGTCGGTTTTGTTTCCTTGGGTTGTCCCAAGGCATTAGTGGATTCGGAGAGAATTCTCACACAATTACGCACGGAAGGGTATGACGTAGCAGCATCGTTTGAGGGTGCCGACCTTGTCGTGGTCAATACCTGCGGTTTTATTGAATCTGCCGTGCAGGAGTCGCTGGATGCCATTGGTGAAGCCATTAATGAAAATGGCAAGGTGATTGTCACTGGCTGCCTGGGCAAGGATGAAGGCAAAATTCGCTCCATGCACCCCAGTGTATTAAAAGTGACCGGGCCGCATGCCTACGATGACGTGATGTCGGCAGTACACGAATATGTACCACCACCACCGGCGCATAACCCGTTTATTGACTTGGTGCCGCCCCAGGGTATTCGCTTAACCCCCAAGCATTACGCCTACCTGAAAATTTCCGAAGGCTGTAACCACCGCTGTACTTTCTGCATCATCCCGCATTTGCGTGGCGACCTGGTATCGCGTCCTATCAGCAGTGTGATGGATGAAGCACAGGCATTGGTAAAAGCTGGGGTAAAAGAATTGCTGGTGATTTCGCAGGATACCTCGGCCTATGGGGTAGACCTGAAATACAAACTGGATTTCTGGAATGGCCAGCCCTTAAAAAGCCGCTTCTTTGATTTGTGTGCTGCCCTGGGCCAACTGGGTGTGTGGGTACGCCTGCATTATGTTTATCCTTATCCGCATGTGGATGCTGCCATTGACCTGATGGCCGAAGGCAAGATTCTGCCGTATCTGGATATCCCTTTTCAGCATGCCAGCCCACGCATCCTTAAGTTGATGAAACGGCCAGCCCATAGTGAAAATACCCTGGAAAAAATCCGTTTATGGCGTGAAAAGTGCCCGGATTTATCCATCCGTTCTACCTTTGTGGTGGGTTTCCCCGGAGAAACCGAAGAAGACTTCCAATGCCTGCTGGACTGGTTGCGTGAAGCACAGCTGGACCGCGTGGGCTGTTTTACCTATTCGCCAATTGAAGGTGCCCCGGCCAACGACTTGCCGGACCATGTACCTGCCGATATTCAGCAGGAGCGTTATGACCGCTTTATGCAGGTAGCACAGGAAATTTCGACTGCCAAGCTGCAACAGAAAATTGGTAAGCGCATGACTGTGCTGGTAGATGAGCTGGATGAGGAACATCCAGTAGCTATTGCACGCTCCTATGCCGATGCACCGGAAATTGATGGCAACGTATTTGTGGAAGATATTGACAAGAGCCAGATTCAGCCGGGCCAGTTACTGTATGTGGAAATTACCGATGCAGACGAATATGACCTGTATGCGCGCCTGATTTCTGCCTGATCCTGTATGTCGCCTGAACGTTGCAACAGCGTTCAGGTTGTGTGTCAGTTGCATGAAACCTCATGAAACTACAAGTGATATGCAAATGAAAGATTGGCGAGAAGGGCGGCATTTGCTACCATTCGCCACCGTCAGGGTTGGTCAGTATTTTATTATTGCCGCCGTATCACAGTTAAACCTGCTAGGGAGCACCGATTATGGCTGAAAACAGCCCGCGTTTTTCACGCATATTGCTTAAACTGTCAGGAGAGGCGCTTTCAGGTAGCAAAGACATGGGGATTGATGCCCCTGTGCTGGATCAGATGTCTTTGGCGATTGCCCATCTGGTTGGTCTGGGCGTGCAGGTTGGTATTGTGGTAGGTGGTGGTAATTTGTACCGGGGCAGCCAGTTGCAAAAAGATGGCCTGGTTGGCCGGGTGACTGGCGACCAGATGGGGATGCTGGCAACCGTGATGAACGGCCTGGCGCTGCGTGATGCGCTGGAACGCCGCAATATTAAAACCCGTTTGATGTCTGCTATTTCTATTGTAGGTATGGTAGAAAGCTACAGCAGCCGCGATGCCATCCGTCATTTGAAGAATGGTGAGGTGTGTGTGTTTGTGGCCGGAACAGGTAACCCGTTCTTTACCACCGATACAGCTGCCTGCCTGCGTGGTATTGAAATTGAGGCCAAGCTGATTCTGAAGGCGACCAAGGTTGATGGCGTGTATGACAAAGACCCAAGCAAGCATGCGGATGCAGTGCTTTATGACCAGCTGACTTTTGACGAAGTACTGGATAAAAAGCTTGGGGTGATGGATTTAACCGCCATTTGCCTGTGCCGTGACCATAACGTGCCATTGCAGGTGTTCGACATGAATAAACCGGGTGCCTTGCTGTCGGTAGTCATGGGTAAAGCGGAAGGTACACGGGTTAGCCAGTAAGCCTGACTAACCCCAATACGATTTCAGATGCGGCCTTGCGATATTGGTAGCAGGGCCGCATCTGAAATCGTATTGGGGTTAGTCAGGCTTACTGGCTAACCCGTGTACCTTCCGCTTTACCCATGACTACCGACAGCAAGGCACCCGGTTTATTCATGTCGA
>JASLIR010000501.1 GCA_030152125.1 Alkanindiges sp. | reverse complement strand
TGCTGCACCTGCACCTGCACCTGCACCTGCACCTGCACCTGCACCTGCACCTGCACCTGCACCTGCACCTGCACCTGTTGTAGTGCCCGTTGTTCAGGCGCCTAGCCCGTTAGCGGCACCAGTTGAGGAAAGTACAGCGGGTGCCGATGTTCCTGATACTGATGTGAAGGGTACGCCGGTTAAGTTAATTGCAGCAATTATTGTGGTGATTATTCTGGCGATTCTGGCTGTAATATTTGCCAGTGGTTAATATTTAGTTCACTGTTGTGGATGCTATGAAGCTTGATCAACTGACAGACTTGCGTGCGGTTTTTTTTGACCTGGATGGAACACTGGTAGATTCAGCAATTGATATCTACCTGTCCCTGAATAGTGCCCTAGCAGAATTAGGCCGGCCTTTGGTGACGCAAGCACAGGTTCGCTTGTGGGTTGGTCGGGGTGCTGCCCAACTGGTGCATTGTGTGCTCAAGCACCAGCAGGTTGAGGTTGATCCACAGCAGCATGAGCTGCTGGATGTATTTTTACGTCATTATCAAAAAAATGTCTGTGTGGAAAGCCGCATTTACGACGGTGTCTTGCCGTTTATTGCGGCATGCCAGGCCAAAGGGCTGGCGCTGGCCTGTATTACCAACAAGCCTTATCAGCCTGCGCATGATTTGCTGCAGGCGCTGAATATCCTGTCGCCCTTCCAGTTGCTGCTGGGTGGCGATAGCCTGACCCACCGTAAGCCACATCCGGAAAGCCTGTTGCATGCCCTGCATTATTTCGATGTAAAGCCACAGCAGGCGCTGATGATTGGTGATTCGCGTAATGATGTCGATGCTGCGCATGCCGCCGGTATGCAATGCTATGCCTTAACCTATGGCTATAACCATGGCGAACCGATTGCTGACTGCAAGCCGGATCTGATACTTGATTCATTACAGCAATTGCTTTAGTGTTGTGCTGAGCAATGGGGTATAGAGTTTAAGGCAATGCCAGTCGGTAAAATACTGTTCAGATACGATATATTTGGTTGGCGTCGCTGCATATAACAAGCGGGCACTATAAGCTCGCGTCCGGTTTTTAAAATTCCTGTCTTTTTAATAATTTGTGATTATGTGGCTGCTGTGTGCACAGCAGGACCGAGAGAATGTTATGACAAGTCAACGTCAATTCGACCAGCTCAAGGCGGCTGGGTATCGTTATATTCCTGTGTTTAGGCAAAAGCTGGCTGATACGGATACACCGCTGTCGGTGTTTGCGCGTTTGCGCCAGCATCAACTGGCTTATCTGTTTGAGTCGGTGCAGGGTGGCGAGCAGTGGGCACGTTTTTCCATGATCGGCCTGGGGCAGGATGTGGTGCTGGAATGCCGGGATGGCCTGATGACGCTAAGCCAGCGAGGACAAACCGAGCAGTTTGAATGTACCGACCCCTTTAGTTATATCCGGGATTTTCAGGCACAGTTTAAGGTGCCTGAGCATCACCTTATTCCGCAGTTACCGGTATTTACCGGTGGTCTGGTGGGTTATTTTGGTTACGATGCGGTGCGCTATATTGAGCCCAGGCTAAAAAATCCGCCGGTGAGTGACCCGATTGGCCTGCCGGATATCTGGTTGATGCTGTCAAAAACTGTGGTTGTGTTCGATAACTTAAGCGACACCATGTTTTTGATTACCCATGCCGATGCCAGCGAGCCGGATGCCTATGCAAAGGCGGTGGCGCAACTGGATGAGCTGGAACTGCAACTGGCGCAGCCATTAAAACTGGAAGCCAAACCGCATACGGCACCGGTTTTTGTGTCATTAACGGGTGAAGAAAAATATAAACAGACGGTAGAGGACATCAAGGAATATATCCGCGCGGGTGATGTGATGCAGGTCGTTCCCGGACACCGCATGGTATCGGCGTTTGATGGTGACCCTTTATCTGTTTACCGTGCCTTAAGGCATTTAAACCCGTCACCTTATCTGTTTCTGGTGCAGGGGCAAACGACGGCAGACCAGAAGCCATTTTACCTGATTGGCTCTTCCCCGGAAATTTTGTCACGCCTGGAAGATGGTGTGGCCACCGTACGGCCACTGGCAGGCACCCGGCCACGTGGTAAAACGCATGCTGAAGATGTGGCGCTGGAGCAGGATTTACTGACCGATGCCAAGGAAATTGCCGAGCATTTGATGCTGATTGACTTAGGCCGTAATGATGTGGGCCGTGTCAGCAAGATTGGCAAGGTGCGTGTGACTGAAAAAATGGTGATCGAGCGTTATTCGCATGTGATGCATATTGTGTCCAATGTGGAAGGCGAAGTACGTGATGATGTGGATGCCATGGATGTGTTTAAGGCCACTTTCCCGGCAGGCACCTTGTCCGGTGCGCCTAAAATTCGTGCCATGGAGATTATTGACGAGGTGGAACCGGTACGTCGCGGCGTGTTTGGCGGGGCGGTGGGTTACCTGGGCTGGCATGGCGAAATGGATACGGCGATCGCAATTCGTACAGCGGTGATCCGCGACCAGCAGGTTCATGTGCAGGCGGGCGCCGGTCTGGTGGCGGACTCGGTGCCGGCAACTGAGTGGAACGAAACCATGATAAAAGCGCGCGCAGTGATCAAAGCGGTTGAATTATCAGCAAATGGATTGGATATTTAGCTTTTTTTAGCAAAAAAGCATAAAAAGGGCTTGTGTCCTGAAATGGTTTTGTTAAACTTCTGTCCGCTTCATACGAGGCGGCAAACAAAGAGTTAAAGCCGACATAGCTCAGTTGGTAGAGCAACTGACTTGTAATCAGTAGGTCCCCAGTTCGAATCCGGGTGTCGGCACCAGCTTAAGTTTGACGTAATGAAGTAGTGTTGGAAAACACGGTGTGGTGGGATTGGGGAGCGGTCAAACCCAAGAGACTGTAACTCTCTCGCGAAAGCTTCGCAGGTTCGAATCCTGCTCCCACCACCATTAATTTGCTTGTCACACAGCGACTTGCGGGAGTAGCTCAGTTGGTAGAGCGTCAGCCTTCCAAGCTGAATGTCGCGAGTTCGAACCTCGTCTCCCGCTCCATGTGATAACTGAATACGCTCTTATAGCTCAGTGGTAGAGCACTCCCTTGGTAAGGGAGAGGTCTCCAGTTCAAATCTGGATAAGAGCTCCAGATTTTGTGACAAAGTCACACCAAAAAGCAGACACTTAGTCTGCTTGAATTGTTTTATGGTGTTCAGCAAATTACGCTGGATATAAATCAGGGTCGATAGACTGGGTTTGATGTACGGATGTCTGCTGAGGGCATTCGTCGTGGACGAGGAAGACATCATGGCAAAGGCCAAGTTTGAACGTAACAAGCCGCACGTTAACGTCGGCACCATTGGTCACGTTGACCATGGTAAAACCACACTGACAGCTGCAATCAGCTTGAACTGTGCAAAAGCTTACGGCGGTGACGTTAAGGCACTGTCTGAAATTGACTCTGCACCAGAAGAAAAAGCACGTGGTATTACCATTAACACTGCGCACGTAGAATATGATTCTCCAACTCGTCACTACGCACACGTAGACTGCCCAGGCCACGCTGACTATGTTAAAAACATGATCACTGGTGCTGCACAGATGGACGGCGCGATTCTGGTATGTTCTGCAACTGACGGCCCAATGCCTCAGACCCGCGAACACATCCTGCTGTCCCGTCAGGTTGGTGTACCGTACATCGTTGTGTTCCTGAACAAGTGTGACATCGTTGATGACGAAGAACTGATCGAACTGGTTGAAATGGAAGTTCGTGACCTGCTGTCCAAATACGACTTCCCAGGCGACGACACCCCAATCATCCGTGGTTCTGCACTGCAGGCATTGAACGGTGAAGATAGCCAGTACGGCGTACCAGCGGTACTGAAACTGGTTGAAACTCTGGATACCTATATTCCAGAGCCAGAGCGTGCGATTGACAAAACATTCCTGCTGCCAATTGAAGACGTGTTCTCCATTTCTGGCCGTGGTACTGTTGTTACCGGTCGTGTTGAGTCTGGTATCGTTAAAGTTGGTGAAGAAGTTGAAATCATTGGTATCAAAGATACCGTTAAGACAACTGTTACCGGCGTAGAAATGTTCCGTAAACTGCTGGACGAAGGTCGTGCAGGCGAGAACTGTGGTGTACTGCTGCGTGGTACCAAGCGTGAAGACGTACAGCGTGGTCAGGTACTGGCCAAGCCGGGTTCTATCAAGCCACACACCAAGTTTGAAGCTGAAGTGTACGTGTTGTCTAAAGATGTAGGTGGTCGTCACACCCCAGTCCTGAACGGCTACCGTCCACAGTTCTACTTCCGTACTACTGACGTAACTGGCGCGATCAACCTGCCAGAAGGCGTTGAGATGGTAATGCCAGGCGACAACGTACAGATGAGCGTTGAGCTGATTCACCCGATTGCGATGG
>JASLIR010000128.1 GCA_030152125.1 Alkanindiges sp. | reverse complement strand
GAAGTACGCCTGTATAAGGATGGCAACAGGCTTGTTATAGAGCCTGTTTTGGCCAAAGTGGGTTTTCAGGCATTTTTAAATGGCTGTCAGCCACTGGATGAAGGTTTGCCAGAAATAGAGGATTTAGCCCTAGCCGATACAGGGATTTTTGACGAATGAGTGTTCGTTATCTACTGGATACCAATATATGTTCCGAGCTGATTAAAAACCCACAGGGACAGGTGGCGCAAAAGTTGTTTCAAGTGGGTACTCATCTGGTAGGCATTAACTGGGTGGTAGAGGCAGAGCTACGCTTTGGTGCTGCCTTAAAGAATTCAGCCGTCCTAACCCAGCGTGTAAATGCGTTGATTGATGAGATTAATCATATTGAATTTGATGACAGCCTGATTGAGCACTATGTGCGTATCCGTAGCCAGCTAACACAGTCAGGGCAAATGATTGGGGCGAATGACCTCTGGATTGCTGCGCATGCCTGTGCGCTGGATATATGCCTGGTGACCAGAAATACCGATGAGTTTAGCCGGGTGGACGGACTGGTACTGGAGCGCTGGTTGTAATGCGTCTCCTGTACCCCTGTGATGCCTTTGATCGCAAACAGCCTGATGAAATCTATCAGGCAGAATATGCCGCAGCAAAAGCAGCAGGTATTGCCTGTTCGCTGTTTAGCATGGAAGATTTTGAATGTGGCGACTTTAGGCCACGGCCTGCTTTTGAAGCAGGCGAGCAGGTCATCTATCGTGGCTGGATGTTATCTCCAGATGACTATGCAGGTTTGTATGCTGCCATTCGGAATAGGGGCGCGATACCCTTAACATCGGTACAGCAATATCGCCATTGTCATCATCTGCCAGAGTGGTATTTAGCCTGTGAGGAATTTACCCCTAAAACCATATTTACCACTAAAGATGCAGATTTTAAGGCATTGCTGGCCGATGTGAACTGGCAGGCTTATTTTATCAAGGACTATGTAAAATCCCTGACTACCAGCCGGGGTTCTGTCGCCCACAATATTGATGAAATAGCAGGGGTCATTCAGCAGATCGAAAAATATAAGGGAAACATAGAGGGTGGTATTTGCATTCGTCAGTATGAGCATTTATTGCCTGAAACTGAAGAGCGCTATTTTGTGGTTAAAGGCAATGCATTTGCCAGAGATGGCATTGTGCCGGAGCTGGTACAGCATATTGCTACAAGAATAAACAGTTCATTTTTCTCGGTGGATATAGTACAAGCAGTAAATGGTGATTTACGCCTGATTGAGTTAGGGGATGGACAGGTGTCGGATATTAAAAAATGGCAGGTTGAGGCATTTGTGCATATGTTTGTTTAGCGGTTTAATTTGCTGACTTTAAACATATCAGCATAAATTCAGCCATGCGGGTGAATGTCCATTCCGTTATAATAGCGCCCAAACTTGAACAACTTGTTTGGATCATCCATGACCGCCTCTCCAAAACCGCCACAAATTAAAATTCCAGCCACCTACATCCGTGGTGGCACCAGTAAAGGTGTTTTCTTCCGTTTACAGGACTTGCCGGAAGCAGCGCAAGTACCGGGTGAGGCGCGTAACAAGATTTTTATGCGGGTCATCGGCAGCCCGGACCCGTATTCAGCCCACATTGATGGTATGGGCGGGGCAACCTCCAGCACCAGCAAGTGTGTGATTTTGTCCAAAAGCAGCCAGCCAGAACACGATGTAGACTACCTGTATGGTCAGGTATCCATTGATAAAGCCTTTGTGGACTGGAGTGGTAACTGTGGCAACCTGTCTACTGCGGCGGGTGCCTTTGCCATTCATGCCGGACTGGTTGACCCGGCACGCATACCGGAAAATGGTGTATGCGTGGTGCGCATCTGGCAGGCCAATATCAACAAAACCATTATTGCCCATGTGCCGGTAACCAATGGACAGGTGCAGGAAACCGGCGATTTTGAGCTGGACGGCGTGACCTTTCCGGCGGCAGAAATTGTACTGGAGTTTCTTGATCCTTCCGATGAAGGAGAGGGCAGTGGTTCCATGTTCCCAACAGGTAATCTGGTAGATGAGCTGGAAGTTCCAGGCGTTGGTACGTTTAAAAGTACCATGATCACAGCGGGTATTCCCACTGTGTTTGTAAATGCGGAAGATATTGGCTACACCGGTACCGAACTGCGTGAGGCAATTAATACTGATCCTGCAGCACTGGCAAAATTTGAAGCGATTCGTGTAGCGGGTGCGCTACGCATGGGCTTGATCAAGACCCCTGAAGAAGCTTTAACTCGCCAGCACACGCCCAAAATCGCTTTTGTATCCAAGCCAAAAGATTATGTGGCCTCCAGCGGCAAACAGATTAAGGCGGATGAGGTTGACCTGCTGGTACGTGCATTGTCCATGGGCAAGCTGCACCACGCCATGATGGGTACTGCTGCGGTGGCCATTGGTACGGCGGCGGCGGTGCCCGGCACGCTGGTAAACCTGGCTGCTGGTGGAGGCGAGCGTACAGCAGTACGTTTTGGTCATCCATCCGGTACGCTGCGTGTGGGTGCAGAAGCCACACAGGTTGATGGTGAATGGACCGTGACCAAAGCCATTATGAGCCGTAGTGCGCGTATTATTATGGAAGGCTGGGTGCGCATTCCGGGTGATACGTTTTAAGCCTGAGCACGACGCTGAACATTCAATTTAAGCAAAGAACCCGCCTTACTGGCGGGTTCTTTTTATTTAAACGCCACTTTTTAGCCGTCGGTATACACATTCGGAATAACCGCAAAACGCTGGCTGCCCACCTTAGCCCAGTCGTGGTTGCTGATTTCATTGGTGGCAATCAGGTTGCAGCCACTGCTTAAACAGTCACCCCAGTTATCGGCGCTGTTGGCTTCATAGGCGCGGATAATTACATTCGGCTTGCCAGAGTTTTCCCGGAAAGTTTTCATCCACTTGTCGCGGTCACTATTGAAAATATGGAAGTTAAAGAAAATACGCTCATTGGCATCCGGTGTGCCATCCGCATCAATATCCTTGTCGGCAAAGCACAGGCGTTCTTTGGGGCTGGTACTGGCATAAGTTGCTTTTAAGTCGCCACTACCTGTTACACAGATGATAAAGCTGCCTTGTAAGTCGCTTAAACTGGCCCAGCCATTTGCCAGTGCCCCGGCTTTCAGGTTGTCTTCCTCGCCAATAATTGCTGCCGGGGAATAAATTGGGGTCAGGCGTTCGCGAATATAGCTGTCCAGATCATCCGGGAAGGTTGTGAGATTTTTCTCTGCTACATGCTTTAAATCCAGATACAGGGTAATCACATCATGCCCGGCATTCTGGTTGGACCACACTTGTAGGTCACTTAAAAACTGTGACAGCTGGCGGTAGTTTTTATCATAGGATGACTTATGGCCTACTGACCAGTCGTTGCCTTCATCCGACTGCGAAATATCCAGTTCAATGCCGCCGCAGCCACAGTCATAATGCCGTATGCTGTTCCAGGTAATTTGCTGGGTAATGGTTTCGTTGCGCTGGTAACTGTTATGCGAGGCTTTCATGGAAACCTGGTTGTATAGCACACTGCCCATATCCGGCTGTAATACATACAGGTTTATACGGCGCAGGTCTTCATCGCCCGGCGAACTGCGGTAGCCCAATGCAGACACCTGTGAGTCATCCTTGTAGGTGACGACTGCCAGTGAGTCACCATTTTGCGGGTCTTTAATACTGTATATGGAAAAGTAGGCGATCAGGTCATCTGCCGTGGGGTAGCTGGACAGGTTGTTATACACATTGATGTCCAAACCGCCATCGTGCCCGGTCTTTGCCACAATCCTGAAGGTTCTGCTACTGTTGGCGGCAATGGTTTTGTCATCCACCGAATTGCCATCGCCTTCCACCCAGCTATCACCTTCCACTATTAAAATCAGCTCGGTACCTGTGCGGTTATATACGGTAAAATCTGCCGGACTCGACATTGGTTTATCCTCTCTGTTTGCTATGTTGTTGCTGGTTTTTTGGTTTTTTAAGTTTTATTTCCTGCCAGCAGCATAACCACCCAGCGATTACAGCGCTATTTTATTTTTAAATTAATCTTAACAATTGATTTCAAAATATGTGATGAGCAAGGATGGCTTATTTAGCCTGCCCCGATTTAAATTCGCTTGGTGTTGTACCCGTCCACTTTTTAAAAGCCCTGGTAAAATTGGTTGGATTTTCATAACCCAGCGTGCTGGCAACCTGCTGGATATCCATTTCCGTGTTGCTTAATAGTTGCTCAGCATCCTGCTGTTTTACCTGATCCAGTACTTGCAGGAAACTGCTGTCCAGTTCCTGCAAGCGCCGCTTTAAGGTACGGCTGGATATCCCCAGTTTTTCTGCCACCTGTTCCAGTGCAGGGTAGCCCTGATAGGGCTGTAACAGCAGTTCGGTTTTTAGCCGTTGGATGATGTCGCTGATGTTGTTGCTAAAGCGGATACGTTCCAGTTCGCATTGCGCCAGCGCCTGCTGAAAAGCCATCGGGTCAGCCAGTAACAAGGGATGATTCAGATAGCTGGCTGGCATGCGAATCTGGTTAACAGGCTGATTAAAACGCATGTTTGGCAGTTGTGCAGCAAACTGCTGATGATAGGCAGGTTCCGGCCAGTCCACCCATAGTTCCATTTGCTCAATGGGCTGGATAGTCATGCTTTTCCAGCCCAGCACCATGCCAATCAGTAAGGTTTCATGAAAGAAGCGCCGTAGCAGTTCAGATTGTTCTGCATTGGCATCCATCACCGGATGGACTTCGGTGAGGGTAATCAGTGCCAGCTCATCCTGCTGGCTGATGTCGATGCGGTAATGCGGCAAGCGCATGCTAAAAAACATGCTGCCCAGTTGCAAGGCCTGGCCGATGGTGGGGCTGCTGAGCAAGGCAAAACCCAGTGCGCCATGCGAGGTAGGGCGTAGCCGTACCCCATTGGCATAACCCAGTCCGCTATCGCCCACCAGGGATAAGCACACCAGTACCAGGCGTGACCACTGCCGGGCAGTAATACGGCCATCCTGCTGGCTAAATACCAGATTGCTGATACGGCTTTTGTACAGTATTGGCGCTGCGGCAAAGCCTTTTTCCAGCATGATTTCCAGCAATATTTGTGCATAGGATGCAGGAATACTGGCACTGGAGAGCTGGTAGGGGTCTTTCATGATTGTAGTCGCAACCCGCCTGAATTGGCCTAAAATGATTATTATAATGGCACAAGCCCTGCTCACGCTCAAGTGGTTGCGGGTGGATACTGGCAACATGACAGCTTAAGAGTAAAACAGCATGCCTTTGCCAAAACCACGCTCCAGTTCCCCTGCCGTAATTACCGGTGCATCTTCCGGTATTGGCGAACAGCTTGCCATCCAGCTGGCAGCCCGTGGTTATCCACTGATTCTGGTGGCACGTCGGGTAGACAAGTTACAGGCGCTAGCAACCCAGTTGCAGCAGCAATATCAGGTGAAAGTGACCTTGCGTCCCTGTGACCTGGCGGACCGCACCGCACGCCAGCAACTGGCGGATGAGTTACAGCAACAGGATATCAGCATTTTATGCAACAACGCAGGCTTTGCCACCTTTGGCCGCTTGCACCAGCTGGATGCAGTACGGGAGCGGGAAGAGGTGGAACTGAATGCGGTAGCTGTGCATGACCTGACGCTGGCGTTATTGCCCGGCATGGTCAGCCGTAAGTCTGGTGCCATTTTAATTGTTGGTTCTACCTCCGGGCATCAGCCAACCCCAGCCAATGCGACCTATGCCGCCACCAAGGCCTTTGCCAATTCCTTTGCCGAATCGCTGCATAGCGAATTACATGGTACAGGGGTGACCTGTACGCTGCTGGCACCGGGGC
>JASLIR010000286.1 GCA_030152125.1 Alkanindiges sp. | reverse complement strand
GTGCCAGCAGCTTGCAGCATGCCAAACCTGGTTTGCATCTGATCAATATTGCACGTGGCAGCCTGGTTCAGCAGGATGATTTAATCGCTGCGCTGGATGCAGGCCTGCTTTCCCATGCCACGCTGGATGTGACCACCCCGGAGCCGTTACCAGCCGGACATGCCTTATATCAGCATCCCAAAGTAACTATTAGCCCGCATACCTCGGCCACCGCCAGCACGGTGCTGCCAGCGGTGCTGGAGCAGTTTAAAGACAATCTGTTGCGCTATTTAAATGATGAACCTTTGCTAAATCAGGTTGATGTCTCAAAGGGTTATTGAATGAAGTGCGCATACTGGAATAAATCACACATGAATGTCTTAACCAGTGATTCATGCATGTATTTTTAATCCGGCATCGTAGGCTGTGGCTTTAGCCCAGCTTATTGCTTTAGTCGAAAACGCTGGGCTAAAGCGCCAGCCTACAAGGCTGATGATGCGAAAAGACTTTAAAAGCAAAAGCGTCCTGACCCGAAAGTAGGTTGTTAAATTGAGACCTAATGTTTGAACAAATACCGGAATACATAGATGAATGCCTTAACCCAACAAGCGCTGAATACCCAGCAGCCTATTAATGCGCCTTTAACGCAGTTATACGGGCAGCAAGCAACAAGTATTAGCCGCAAGCATATTCCAGTGGCTTATACCCTGCCAAGGCAAGGCCGCAATGTGATTCGCTGGCAACAGCCACCACAGCAGCCAACCATTGAGCTGGAGCGCCTGTACCGCAAGCAGCGTCTGGCTGCGGCCTACCGTCTGTTTGCGCATTACCAGTTTGATATGGGTGGTGCAGGGCATATTACCGTGCGTGACCCGCAGTATCCCGAGCATTTCTGGGTAAATCCGGTGGGTGTGCATTTTTCACAAATCCGTGTGTCTGACCTGTTGCTGGTCAATGAGGCAGGTGAGGTACTGGAAGGTGAAGGCTTGCTGAATCAGGCTGCATTTACCATTCATGCCGCACTGCACAAGGCACGGCCCGATGTGGTGGCATCTGCGCATGCGCACTCGCTGTATGGCAAGGCATGGTCTAGTCTGGGACGCCTGCTTGATCCTTTAACCCAGGATGCCTGTGCCTTTTACCAGAACCATGCAGTATTTAATGATTACACCGGCGTGGTGCTGGATGCCAGCGAAGGGGAGCGCATTGCACAGGTACTGGGGCAGCACAAGGCTTTAATTCTGCAAAACCACGGCCTGTTAACTGTCGGGCAAACGGTGGAGGCTGCGGTGTGGCGCTATATTGCCATGGATAATGCCGCCCATACCCAGTTACTGGCCGAGGCTGCTGGTATACCACAGCCGATCCCTGCTGATATTGCTGCACACACGGCAAGTCAGGTAGGCACTGAGTTTGGCGGGTGGTTTAGCTTTCAGCCGTTATGGGATCGCCTATTGGCCAATGAGCCGGATTTTCTGGAATAACAATATGAATCGTAGAGACTTTTTAAATTATAGCGCCCTGTTTGCATCATCGCTGGCCGCCAGCAGTATGTTTGGCCTTAGCGGCTGTAGTAGGCAGGACAGTGAGGCAGCGGCCAATGGCTTGCTGGCGCCCAACATTCCGGCAGATATTCAGGCCAAATTAAAAGATTTAATTTTAAATGTGGCTACCTATAAAGGTGCTGCCGCCAGTTATTTTAAGGAAGCCGGGATTAAGCCTACGCCGTATCAGGTGAAGTATGCCGAACTTTCCGGTGGTAACCTGACCTTTGAAGCATTAAATAGCGGCGCGGTTGATATTGGCCCAATGAGTGAGATACCGCCGATTTTTGGTATTGAGCGTCATGCGCCAATCAAGATCATTGGTGTGCTGACCGGGGATGTAAACAACCACGCCATTATTGTGCCGGAACATTCCAGCATCGAAAGTACTGCACAGCTGGCAGGCAAGCGGATTGGTTATATACGCTCTACCACGTCACATTTTTTATTGCTGAAAATATTAAATGAGCAGGGCTTAAGTTTTAAGGATATTGAGCCTGTGGCGCTGACACCACAGGATGGCTTTGCCGCCTTCCAGAGTGGCAAACTGGATGCATGGTCCAGCCTGGGTTATTTTATTCAGCTGGCACAGCAAAAAGCCAATGCGCGCATTTTTAAAACCGGCAAAGGTTATCTATCCGGTAATTTTGTGATAGCGGCCAACCAGCATTCTATTGCCGACCAGGTAAAGCGTGCAGCCATTACTGATTATATCTTACGCGAATATCAGGTATGGCAGTGGATTCAGCAGCACCCGGAACAGTGGGCTGCCAAAACCGAGCAGTTGATGGGTATTCCAAAAGAATTATTTCTGGAGCAGTTTAAGCATCAAAGCCAGCCTCGGGTGTTACAGCCGGTAAGTGCGGCAGCTATAGCCTCGCAGCAGGAGGTGGCGGATGTATTTTACAAGGCTGGTGTGCTGGCTCGGCCAGTAGATGTGCAGTCGGCCTGGGATAAAAGTTTTAGCTGGCAGGTATAGGTCAGTTAGTTCTATTAAAGCGTTTTTTAAATATAGATGCTGTGGGTTTCAGCGCATCCGTCAAATAATCTGTTGATGGTGCGCGGGTGGCCTGTGGGTGATTTGCCATCGTTAACAGGTGGGGTTACACATAGGTGAAATAATGAACAGAAACAACATACACAGCAATAAATTATCTTTAGGTGTAAAGGCTGTAAATAGTCAGGCACCTGTCGCACATCTTAGAAAAAAGCGGCTGGTAGCCAGCCTGCAAGCCTTAGGCTTAACGCTGTTATGCCCCCTGGCTTATGCTGATGACACCGTTACTGGCGTTGCCGACAGTGCGGAAGACGTAAAACAGCTGGCTGTGGTGCAGGTGGTTGGCAAGCGCACGTCGGAAGCAGAAGTTGCCATAGGCAAGGGGCAAAGTCACAATACAGTGGCGATTACCCATAAGGCATTATTGTCCGCCCCCGCAGGTACATCCGGCCTAAAAATGCTGGAGAACCTGGCCGGTTTTAACGTGCAAACCAACGACCCACTGGGCTTATACGAGTTTGGCAATTCCGTGTCGGTGCGTGCCTTTAATTTCCAGCAAATTGGTTTTGTGCTGGATGGTATTCCGCTGGGGCGTAACGATGCTTTTGGTGGCAGCCCGATTTTTCGCTATGTAGACAATGAAAATACCAACCGGGTGATTGCCTCCACGGGTACTGGTGATGTGTCCTTTCCCAGCTATATAACGCTGGGACCAGTAGTAGAGTATCAAACCCTGAATCCTGCCAAACAGGCAGGTGGCACTGTAGTGGCTACCATTGGTAGCGACAGCTTAAGGCGCAGCTTTATAAAGCTGGAAACAGGCGAGCATGCCGGCTGGTCGGCCTATGTATCGCGCTCCAAGATTGATTCCGATTTATGGCGTGGACCAGGGGAAATAGACCGCGAGCATATTGAAGGCAAACTGCGCTATCAGTTTGAGGCCGGGCACGATATTAATTTTAAGGTGGTTTATAACAACTTTGATGACTACGATGTACCGGGGCTGAATTACGCCAAATATAACGGGATGGCGGGCGATCCCTTTGGTCGTTCCGGGCGGGATTTTGGTTATCTGGGCTATCTGCCGAACCTGCCGGAAACCGTGGCGGGTATCCGCTTTAGTAACCCTAATTATAACCAGTATTACAAGCTGGCCAATAACCAGCGCAAGGACGTGCTGTACGGTTTGTCCGGGCATTTCCTGCTGGGTTCGGCGCTGGAGAACAATACCACGCTGTATTATGAGGATAAAAAAGGGCTGGGTGTATCGCCAGAAGCCTATGCCACTTCACTGGCCAGTTATAATGCACAGAAAGATATCATCAAGGGTTTATATGCCCCTAAAGGCTTGCAGTATGGCCGTTCCGGGCTGGATGGCGAACGCTATGGGGTGAACAGCAGCTTTTTGTTAAAGCTGGATCAGCATGATCTGGAAGCAGGTGTATGGCTGGAAAAAGACCAGTATCACCGCACCCAGGCGCGTTATAACCTGCAGAATGGTAATCCCACCTTAAGTCCCTTGCTGAATGAGCCAGTGCATTTGCAGCGTGATTACCAGTCCGAACGGCAGGTTAGCCAGTTGCACCTTAAGGATAACTGGCATGTGGATGATCAGCTCACCCTGACCACAGGCGTGAAAGCCTTAAATCTGGATTATGAGGTATCTGGTTACCGTAATCCGGCGGACTATATCAACAAGCGCCAACCCACATTGCAAAAAACCTGGAAGGACAATTTTCTTCCGTATCTAGGCGCTTTATACAAGTTAAACCAGCGTGATGAGCTGTTTGCCGCATGGTCGCAAAACCTCGCTTTACCACGCGGTGCTGATGATATTTTTACCCAGTCCGCACCCAGTGTACCGCTGCCTTCAGCTGAAAAATCAGAAAATTTTGAAATTGGTTACCGCCTGAATCACGCGCAGTTTAATGCCAGTATTGCGGCCTATTACACCAGTTTTGACAACCGTATCCAACCCTATGCTGCACCAGTGCCGGGCAGTACGCAAACCGAAACCTGGTATCAGAATGTGGGTAAAAGTAATGCCTGGGGAGCCGAGCTGAGTGGTATCTGGAAGCCGGAGCTGCTGGATAACAAGGTCGTATTCAACGGTAACCTGACCTATAACAATACCAAGCTAAAGGATAACCTGAGTAATCTGTTGATCAAGGGCAATGAGATACCGGATAGTCCGAGCCTGATTGCGCAGTTGGGTGCCACCTACGAGGTGAATGAATGGGTATTATTTAACCTGTCGGCTAAACACATCGGCAAGCGTTATACCAATTTAAACAATAGCGAATCAGTCCCCGGCTTTACCCTTGCCAATGCCTATGTGGATATTGGTTCCGGCAGCTTTAATGTGGGGCCGGTAAAGGATATCAAACTGCGTTTTAATATCGATAACCTGTTTGACAAGGACTACATTGGCACGGTTTTGCCCAGTGTAAATACCCCGGCTACTTTCCTGTCTGGTGCAGCACGCAGCTATCAGGCTTCCTTAACCTTTAGCTTTTAAGGGGGCTAAGATGATTAAGCAGGCTATGCTGGCGACTGTTTTTGCTGTGTGCTTAGGTACCTTATCTTTTAAGGTATTGGCGGCACAGCAACTGATTAAACTGGATGATAAGGCATTGCGTGAGCAGGCACAGCAGTTAAACCAGCATAGCCTGTTACTGGATAGCCATATGGATACTGCCCTGCATCTGGCAAGGCCGGACTGGGATATCCTCAAGCAGCATGATTATGCCGGCGATTTTTCGCAGGTGGATTTACCTCGTTTGCAAAAGGGCGGTTTAAAAGGCGGCTTTTGGGCAGTATATACACCGCAAGGTGAGCGCAGCCCGGAAGCTAATGCACAGGCTACTATTCAGGGCCTGGCGATTGCCACGCAAATTCAGGATGTAGCCCGGCAGTACCCGCAGTATTTTGCGCTGGCAAATACCTCAAGCGATATCCGCCGTAACGCACAGCAGGGCAAATTCAGCATCATACTGAGTATGGAAAATGCCTCACCACTGGCCAATCACCCGGAAAAGCAGTTGCCGGTTTTTTACCGGCTGGGCTTGCGCATGCTGGGGCTGGTACATACCAAAAACAATGACTTTGCTGATTCTTCCACGGATAAGCCGGAGTGGCATGGCCTAAGCCCGGCTGGCAAGGCACTGGTAAAACAGGCCAATTGCCTGGGGGTGATTGTGGATGTGTCGCATGCCTCGGATGCAGTGCTGGATCAGGTGCTGGCCTTATCTACGGCACCGGTTATTGCCTCACACAGTAGCAGCAAGGCGATTTATGACCATCCACGTAACCTGGATGACCAGCGTATTAAGGCACTGGCAGCCAAAGGCGGGCTGATCCAGATAAACAGTTACCCCAGCTACCTTGGCAAAGTAGTTACAAGCCCGCAAAAACAGGCTGCCCAGCAGCAGATTTTTGCAGCCTTTAAGCAGCCGGCCTTGCTGACGCAAGAAAAAGTTGATGCACTGGCCAAGCAGCAGGCAGTACTTAACCAGCAGTATCCACCCGCCGAAAAGCCGGATATTAATGATTTTATGCAGCACTTGCTGCACGTATTAACGCTGGTAGGGCCTAAGCATGTGGGTATTGGTGCGGACTGGGATGGCGGTGGCGGGGTGAAGGGGTTGGCAGATGTGGGGAATCTGGCGGAAATAAGCAGCCGCTTGCTGGCAGCTGGCTATTCCACACAGGATATACAGGATATTTGGGGCGAAAACCTGTTAAGGCTGATGGATAAGGTGCAACAGGCAGCTCATCAATGTCAGACATCACCTGACATTGGGCATATATAACCTGAGTTCGGGATAGTCAAAAAGGTAATTTTTTGATTCTAATTTGTTTTGCATGACGGAGTCTTACCGTTTCACAGTTTAATGGGCGGATTCGCCTGCGGCTGGCGTTACTTTTGTTTAGGCATGAGCGTAGCGCAAGACCAAAACCATTGTCATTCGCAAAACTCGTTTAATGCTAGCACGGTAGTTTTTTATTACAGTGTTGATTTACACATATAAATTTTTATGTAGAGCTTCGCACTTGCGCAGCTATGCTGCTCATGCCTCGAACAGTTGCGAATGACTTTAAAAGCAAAAGCCGTTTATCCCGAATTCAGGTTAGCTGTTCACCTTTTTTAATGCGACATACAAACGCCAGTAAGTCACTATCTGTATAACAATGGTGAAAACTGCATCGAACCATTCCAGGCGGGGGTCAACAATATCGGGATTGCCTAACGAACCGGTCAGAACCTGAAATGTTCCTATAGTAACGACATAAAGGATCAGCGATAACACAAATACTTTAATAGAAATTGGCAGCATCAGGCTAACAATACGATTCAGAAAGTTTTTCCCAGAATCAGCTCCGTTGGCGGCAAACAGTGCATTCGTAGCACTAATTAAAATGCCAATACTCAGTACAAACTCAATAAGGACCAGTTGGGTGTTGATACGAGGCGTAAGCTGTACGGCATACATGCCAAGCAGGGTTAATAAGCCTACGGCAATATAGTAGTTTTTATAATTAGCTTGTGAAA
>JASLIR010000204.1 GCA_030152125.1 Alkanindiges sp. | reverse complement strand
ATCCTGGTTGCCGCAGCACTGAGCACCATGAATGGCGTCCCTTTGGCAGGTGTACTGCTGACCGGCGGTTATATGCCGCCACCACAGATTATCGAGCTGTGCCGCCCGGCGCTAAAAACCGGCCTGCCGGTATTGTCGGTGGACCTGGACTCCTTTGATACCGTGACACAACTGGGCAATATGAACAATGAAATTCCCAGCGATGACGATGAGCGTGCCCAGCAGGTAACCCGCTTTGTATCCAGCCATCTGGATATTGACTGGCTAAAAGCACACTGTGCCCTAAACCGTACTACCCGCCTGTCTCCTTCCGCCTTCCGCTATGAGCTGGTACAAAAGGCACTGGCCAGCAAAAAACGTATTGTACTGCCAGAAGGTGCCGAACCCCGCACCGTGCAGGCCGCCAGTATTTGCCAGTCACGCGGTATCGCACATTGTATCCTGCTGGCCAAGCGTGAGGATGTGGAAGCCGTAGCCCAGGCCCGTGGCATTACCCTGCCGCCTGACCTGGAAATTATTGACCCGGAACCTATCCGCCAGCGCTATGTATCGCCTATGGTGGAGCGCCGTAAAGGTAAGTTAACCGCACCAATGGCCGAAGCACAACTGAGTGATACGGTAGTGCTGGGTACCATGATGCTGGCACTGGGTGAAGTGGATGGCCTGGTGTCCGGTGCGGTACACACCACCGCCAATACCGTGCGTCCCGCCTTCCAGTTAATCAAGACTTCACCGGATTACTCGCTGGTGTCCTCCATCTTCTTTATGCTGCTGCCGGACCAGGTAGTCGTGTATGGCGACTGTGCCATTAACCCCGACCCCAACGCACAGGAACTGGCGGAAATTGCCATTCAAAGTGCGGATTCCGCCCTTGCCTTTGGTATTGAGCCGCGCGTGGCAATGATCAGCTATTCCACGGGGGAATCAGGTACCGGTTCTGACGTGGATAAAGTGCGCGAAGCCACCCAGATTGCCCAGGCACGCCGCCCGGATCTATTGATTGACGGCCCGCTGCAATATGATGCCGCAGCCATTGAAAGCGTAGGTCGCCAGAAAGCACCGGATTCACAGGTGGCAGGCCGTGCAACGGTATTTATTTTCCCGGATTTGAATACCGGCAATACCACCTATAAAGCCGTACAGCGCAGTGCCAATGTGGTGAGCGTAGGCCCAATGCTACAGGGACTAAATAAACCGGTGAATGACCTGTCACGTGGCGCACTGGTGGATGATATCGTCTATACCATTGCATTGACGGCAATTCAGGCCATGCAGCGTGATGCATAATAGATAAAGGTGTAATAATAATGAGCTATGCAAGGGTATTCAGGTTACTACTGATCGTACAGGCAATCCTGAGTGTGATTGTGCCTGTAGTTAGCTATTATGGTGCTATGAATCTTCCAAAAGCTGTGGACGAGTATGTGACACAGCAGGCAGAGCAGACTTTGATTGCCCAGCTTTGGCTCGCTACTCCCACGACGGCGCTCATTGCACTGGTAATAAGCTTTATAGTGCTTCTGATTGTTAACCTGATTGGCTTATGGCGATGGCACAACTGGGCACGACCGCTATATCTGGCATTGACGATCTTTGGTTTTGCCCTTTTTATACCGGACTATAATATCCACACCATTTTTATCGGGTTGGAAAGCCTGGCATGGGATATGCTGAATATCATCACCGGCGCCAGCATTGCCATGATGTACCTGCCACCACTGGCAGATCGCTTTAAAACGCGAAGCTGAAATACATAAAGCATGTATAGTTTTTCAAATTGATATACAAGCAGGCGCCAGCACTTGCTATAAAAGCAGAGGATGAAAAACTGATGCGGAGAAAAAAATGGCTTTAGATAAAACCCTGTATACCGCTGTTGCCACTGCCACTGGTGGCCGCGAAGGCAGCGCCCGTTCCAGCGATGGCGTGATTGACCTGAAGCTTACTACCCCAAAAGAACTGGGTGGGAATGGTGCAGTGGGTACCAACCCCGAGCAGCTTTTTGCAGCGGGCTACTCGGCCTGCTTTATTGGTGCCTTAAAAGTGGCGGCAGCACGTGAAAAAATAAAATTGCCACAAGAAGTATCCATCGAAGGCCATGTGGGTATTGGCCCGGTTGGTCAGGCCTTTGGCATTGAAGTGACCCTGAACATTTCCGTTCCGGGCATTGAGCGTGATGTAGCACGTGACCTGATTGAAAAAGCCCACCTGATTTGCCCCTATTCCAATGCAACGCGTGGCAATATTGATGTGACGTTGAATCTGGTGCAGTAAATTCGGCCTGCAGGGATGTATCAATCTATTAGCTCAGATTGATACATCCGGGCGAAAATGCAGGGGTATATGTAACATTTTTCTATTAACCAAGCATAAAAACATTTAGAAATAGTGACTTATTCTTTTTAAAAGTATTAATAGAAAAATATTTGTTTGAATTTTCGCCGTCAATTCTATATAGTGACACTATCTAATTGTATGGATTTAATTCCCTATATGAACCTTGAACCTTCCCCGGGTCAACCATCTTCGCGTAAAAATGCAGCTTTAAATGCCGCAAATCAAGCACTTGGCGCACAAAGCCTGCTTAACTTAAGCGATTCAAGCAAAAATACTGCGGACTGTCTGGAAATCGTACGTGCTGCATTGGCAGACGTCAAAGCCCAGAATGTGATCGAAATTAATGTTACCGGTTTAACCAATATCGCCGATGTCATCGTCATCGTTAGCGGCACCTCAACACGCCATGTAAAAGCACTGGCTGATAATGTGGTAGAAGAAGCCAAAAAGCAGGGCTACCGTGCATTAGGTGTTGAAGGTGAGCGCGATGCAGAGTGGATTCTGGTTGATCTCAGCTTTGTGGTGGTACATGTAATGCTACCTACCGCACGCAAATTTTACGACCTGGAAAGCCTGTGGCGTCCTGCTGAACAGCACGCTTAACAGGGTATTTACCAGTTAATTGAATGCAGCCTTAGGACTGCATCCAGTCAGCCTGTAACACCTACGGGCTGACTTTATAAATGATAATAAAAACCTCTTAATTCATTCATTTCATCTCAAACGATTAATAAAATCATCCACTGCCTGTGTATAGGCATTTGGCTCACCCAATAATGTATTTACTTCGCCATGCGATAATGCAACCGGCAAAATCGACGCATCGGTTCCTAGCCTGCTGGCTAAAATGACAAACTGCTCAGCCTGTGAGCAAGGTTTATCGGGCCGGATGCTAGAACATACCGCCAGAAAGGGCATACTTTTCTGTTTTAGCTGCACACTGGGCGATAAAGCCTGCCAGTCCTGTGGATTGGTACCAAAAGCAGGATCATATAGCTTGTGATGGTCTATAGACATGATTTGCTGCACATCATAAGCAGCACTGTCCAGTGCAATCGTTGCATGCCATGGCTGTAGTTGTATTTTGAGCCAACTTGGCTGGGCAGCCAGCAGAGTCACCAGATGTGCTCCAGCAGAATGCCCCATCAATACAATTCGCTGGGGATCAGCACCCCACGCATGTGCATGCTGCTGGATATACTGCATGGCCAGCGCAATATCTTCAGTTTGCTGATAAACACTGGCTTTTGGCAGCAGGCGATAATTCACGGAAATAAAAATCCAGCCTTTGCCTTGCCAGTGCGCCAGCTTGTTATCCACCACACTGTGGTTCGCCTTGTCGCCAATACGCCACGCGCCGCCATGCACCATCACCAGCACGGGTCTGGTGCTTGCATTGCTATGCTGATCAACTGGCAGATACACATCCAGCCGCTGTAAGGGATCACTTCCATACGCGATATCCCGCATCACCTACCCCTGTTGCCTAGAAAT
>JASLIR010000192.1 GCA_030152125.1 Alkanindiges sp. | reverse complement strand
CCCGCCAATCAGCAAGCCCTGACCAAAGCCCATAAAAAAGGAGGCTACGCGTGCAATGGGGGTAATGTATAGCCAGTCGGACCAGTACTGAATACTATCGGTGGTGATGAGCAGTTTATGCCGTTTTAGCAATAGCGCTGCTTCCGGGTAATGTGCCCGGCTATAAATAAAAAATTCGGCATCGTTAATGGGTGGGTAGCTTTCAGTTTCAATTAAAAAGTGGGGAATCAGCTGCGGGTACGTCCTGTGGCCCTGCTGGCTCCATAATTTAGCTTCATAACGGTCTATATAAAACTGGTCATCCAGTCCGTGAAAATCCCCCAGGCGGATTACATGGCTTACCTTACCCAGCGCATCCAGTCGTGTCAGTTCGTGCTCATCCATACGTACCGCGTTAATAATGGTCAGTTCATGCCCCTGTTTCACCACTACCATATTGCGGTTAATACGGGCCGCGGGGCCAACGCTTATGCTGCCGCGTAACAGGTAAACATCCGGGAAAATTTGCTGTAGGGGCTGGTGTGGGTATACCGGGGCATACTGCTGTTGCAGGCTTTTTGTCATTTGTTTGCTTCCATGCGATTGTTATGCTTTGGCCTGATTAAACGACAGTTTTAGCTGCCTGCATAGGGCTTTTTATAGATTTATTGCTTTAAACCAGTGAGTCAGGTAAATGCATAAATAAATATTGAACTTGCAAGTTTAATAATGCTATACAGGATGCACATAGCCAATAACAAACCGCATTAAACACAGCGTAGGGGAATGATGATGCAGGATATTCACACACACTGGCCGGACATTTTAAAGGTGTTGCAGCAGACCAAAAAATCCAGCCGCTTTTTTTCTATAGCCACGGTGGATGCGCAGGGCAACCCGTATGTTACGCCAATTGGGCATGTGTTTTTTCGGGATGATGGCACAGCCTATTATTTTGATGCCTATGCCCAGCATATGCCGCAGCATTTTAAGCATAACCGCCGGGTGTGTTTGATGGCAGTAAATAGTAGCACCGGGTTCTGGTTAAAGTCGTTATTCAAAGGCAGGTTTAACACCGCACCGGCAGTGCGCCTGTTTGGGGAGGTAGGGGAGAAGCGTCCGGCAACCGAAACCGAAAAAGCACAACTGGCTGCATCCATTAAAACTACCAGCCGTTTAAAGGGTCATCAGTTACTGTGGGCGAATCTGGATCAGGTGCGGGATATCCGCTTTGACGGCTTCCGTTATGCCAGTTATCCGGTGATGTGTGAGGATTTCCGCTGATGGCTCAAACGGGCTGGCTGTTCGTGCAGGTACTTATAAAAAGCAGCCAGCCCTATCAGTAATATTTAACTTAAAATTACCGCAATGGCTGCTACCACAGCTGGCACGGTTTGGATAAACAGGATTTTTTTGCTGGCAGTTGCAGCACCATAAATACCTGCAATGGCTACGCAGCCTAAAAAGAACAACTGGATTGGAACTGGATTTGGCGTGGACGGGCATAAGCCCCACAGTAAGCCCGCTGCCAGAAAGCCATTATACAGGCCCTGATTGGCTGCCAGCACCTTGGTGCTTTCGGCAAATTCCGCAGTCAGTCCAAAGGCCTTGCGCCCCGCAGGCTTGGTCCATAAAAACATTTCCAGCACTAAAATATAAATGTGGATTAACGCCACAACGGCTACCAGAATTTGTGCGATCAGTGCCATGTTTATTTCCTTGATCAAATGTCCTCAGGTTTTATCTTAAATCAAAAAAATGGCTTATAAATAAAGATTTGTATACGAAACAGTCAGCATGAATGCCGTATACTGGGCGCAGTTAAATGACAACATATCTATTTCATACAACATGGCTTTTATCATTAAGCCTTTTATACAGACTTAATGAGTTCGCCTTATATAATTGGCTGGGTTGGCGCTGTTTTTGCTATGTTGATGGCATGAGATATTTATAAAATTCAGGTGCTTCCGTGAGCTTATTTCAACAAGTGTTGATGATTGCCGTGCTAATTCTGGCTTCGGCGTTTTTATCGGTTTCCGAAATTGCCTTTGCCGCTGCGCGAAAAATCAAATTAAAGCTGCTGGCCGAAGGTGGTGAGGTGCGTGCGACCAAGGTACTGGCCTTACAGGAACAGCCGGGCAACTTTTTTGCCGCCTCGCAAATTGGCTTAAACGGCATTGCCATTCTGGCCGGTGTTTTTGGCGAAGCGGCGTTTCGCCCCTATTTTGTCAATATGGTGTCCTATATTTACACTGGGCCTTTGCTGGACAGCATTGGCTTTATGCTGTCTTTCCTGTTTGTGACCTTCCTGTTTGTGCTGCTGGCGGATTTAATGCCCAAGCGCCTGGCCATGATTGCACCGGAAAAAATTGCCATTGCGGTGATTCATCCCATCAATGTGATTATTGCCATTTTCCGGCCACTATCCATTGTAATGAACATGCTGGCCAACCTGTTGTTTCGCCTGTTTAAGGTTAATACCACGCGGGATGATAACCTGACCTTTGATGATATCTCGGCCATTATGGATGCCGGGGCACAGGCTGGGGTGTTGCAACAGCAGGAGCACCATTTTATTGAAAACGTGTTTGAACTGGAGTCGCGCACCGTCCCGTCTTCCATGACCACACGGGAAAATGTGGTGTTTTTTAGCATCAAGGAAAGCGAGGAGAGCATCCGCAAGAAAATTGCCGAATACCCGCACTCCAAGTTCCTGGTGTGTGACAAGGATATTGACCATGTGATTGGCTATATTGATACCAAGGATATTTTGATCCGTATCTTGAATAACCAGTCCCTGCTGCAACTGAACGAAACGACTATCCGCAGTATTTTGACTATTCCGGATACCCTTACTTTATCCGAGTTGCTGGACCGTTTCCGTTCCACCAAGGAAAAGCTGGCGGTGGTTTTTAACGAGTATGCGCTGGTGGTAGGCATTATTACCCTGAGTGATGTGATGAGCACGGTAATGGGCGACTGGGTAAGCCCGATGCAGGAAGAGCAGCAGGTGGTGAAACGTGACGACCATTCCTGGCTGATTGACGGCGGCACACCCATAGAAGACCTAAAGCGGGCGCTGGATATTGACCAGTTGCCGGAAGAGGAAAATTACGAGACTGCAGCCGGCTTTATTATGTTTATGCTGCGTAAAATTCCCAAACGCACCGACTTTGTAGAGTACGCTGGCTTCAAGTTTGAAGTGGTGGATATTGATTATTACAAGATAGACCAGCTGTTAGTGACGCAAGTTCCGTTAAATCAGCCGATTGAATAAAGGTGCCTGGTGGAATAATCACTTTTACCTCTGTTTTGTGAAGTAGTTAGGCTTTATAATTAGCCTAATTAAAAGGATATGTGACTGGAAAAAGTGCAGGTTGATAAAAGCACTGATACCGGCACAAAGCAGGGATAGGGATGAATTATTTTTACGAAGGCATGGTGCTACTGGCGGTATTTTTTGTACTCAGCCCCTTGTGTTATGTCAAATATGCACAGTTAACCACCTGGCTTAAAAGCAATGACCATCAGCTATGGCAGCAACTGGGCCAGCCAGAATGGCGCAATCTGTTTTTTTGGGGCTTAAATTTTAATTTTGGCTTTGGCAAGGAAAGTCGCCCCTTTACCGTATGGCTGCTAAGCGGCCGCTTTAACCAGCACGATTTACCGCAGCAAATTATGCTGAAGCTAAACCTGTTACGGTTTTGCTGGGTATTGATGCTGCTGTGCTTTGGCAGCCTGTTGGTGATTTGCCTGATAGATGTGCTGGCGATGCTGCTGGGCTAGAAAAAACTGTGCTGGCAGGATTGACTGTGGTGTAGGTTTATTTAGGCTGTTATCAATACATGGAAGTGATATCGCTATTTTTGCCAAATTTGTGACGTGGTTCGGGTGATGTTTACACGAAACTTGCTAAATGATTTGCATTAACAGCTTTGCTGGCCTCATACAAGCGAGTAAGATAAATAAAAAATAACTGAGATGACGAGTAAAATTGCATACTTATACTCGACTGGTATATGCCAGTACCTCAACCTCCAAACCGGCCGATATTCGGGCTGACTTGAGCCATATTGTCTCCGAGGCGCAACATTTTAATGCGCAGCACAACATTTGTGGTGTGCTGTATTATGGCAATGGTTTTTTCTTTCAGTGCGTGGAAGGTTCGCGTGCGGATGTGGCCAACCTGTATGAAAAGCTGTTAAAAGACACCCGCCATAAAGACATTAACCTGTTAAAGCTGGAAGATATTGCCGAGCCTTGTTTTAAGGACTGGCAAATGAAGTATGTGCTGCATGATGATTCAGTACAGGGCTTTTTTAACAGCAACCAGTGGGAAAGCTTTTATCCGTATGCACTGGACAGCCAACTGATAGATTCCTTTATAGACCTGCTGCTGGAGCGCGAGGCTTACGAAGGCTTTAACCAGTATAGAAGGGAACGGCAGGAAGCCAGCCGTATTCCGCTATGGAGCCCGCTGGCTTTGGCAGTAATAGCCAGTATTGTCATTTTGCTGGTGGTTTATCTGTTGCTGGGCGGCTGGTAGGGCATTATTGCTTGTTAATTGTTAAAAAAATATAAACTTGTTATTTATTAATCATTAAAAAGTTAAGGCTGTAATTTGATCAATTGATATATAAGTGATTCAAATAACGAGAGCTTTCTATATAAGAATAATTATCACCCTCTATGCAGAATGTTCTTGTTTATTAACACTCCGTTAAATTAAAGTTAACAGGTTTACATCTTTTAACAAAACGGCATAAGTCGAATATTCAACGGGGAAAAAACGATGAACCACGCCTATAAGCTGGTATGGAATACCACACAGCGTGCCTGGGTGGTGGCAAGTGAGCTTGCCAAAGGCCATAAGAAATCCACTACTAAAACCATGAAAGCCGTATTGCTGACTGCAATGGGCCTATGTAGCAGTGGGCCGTTATGGGCAGTACCGGCAGTGAATGCCTTGCCCAGTGGCGAAAGTGTAGCGGGGGGAACTGCTACTTTTGACCGTAGTGTGAGTAATAAACTTACCATTAACCAGACGACCAGCAAATTAATTACCAACTGGTCGTCTTTTGATATTGGTGCCAACAGCACCGTGCAGTTTGTACAGCCATCTACCAGCAGTATTGCACTCAACCGTATCAACTCTGCTACAGCAACCGAAGTATTTGGCCAGTTAAAAGCCAATGGGCAACTGATTCTGGTTAACCCGAAGGGCATTACCTTTGGGGCCAGTGGACAGGTGGATGTGGGGGCGTTAACAGCTTCGGTATATGGTTTGACCGATGCCCGTTTTAATAACAGCGTGTACCGTTATGTGCGCAGCTCTGCCAGTACCGGCAGCATTGAAAACCAGGGCTTTATTACGGCAAGGCATGGCGATGTAAGTCTGCTGTCACAAAAAGTGATTGCCAATGGGGTGGTGGTTAGCAGCGGCGGTAATGTGAATCTGCTCAATGCCAACGATGTCACCCTGTCCAATACCGTAGCACCGGTGATAAATACTGCCTCCAGCGTACAGGGGTTCATCCAGAGTTCCGGCAATGTACAGGCCAATACCTTCCAGAGTCAGGGTGGCCGTATTTTACTGAGCGGAGACCATAGCCAGTCCGGCAGCAAGGTTGAGCTGGACGGGCAGTTATTTGCCAGCCAGGGCAGCACAGTCAATGGCCGCTCCATTAATGCGGAAGGTTTTTTGACCAGCCTGAGCAGCTTAAGCCTGAACGCGGATGACAAAATCCAGTTTAATGGCGGCATGCTGATGCTAGACGGTACAGCCTTAAACCTGAATGCGGGTAGTGGCTATGCGCTGGGCAAGTATGGCAAGGTTTATCTGGATGGTAATAGTACCTTTACGGCAAACGGCATTGGCTATACGGTGATCCGTGATGTCAACCAGTTACAGGCTGTTTATAACGCTGATCGATACACAGCAATTTATTATGTGCTGGGTGCGGATATTGATGCGACGGATACCGCCAACTGGAATGCCGGGGAAGGCTTTAACCCGATTGGTAACGATTACCCGCAAAACAGTTTTTTGGGCACCTTTGATGGCCTGGGCCACAGCATTGATGGCCTGTATATTAACCGTCCGGTGCTGGGCACAGTGGGTCTGTTTGGCAAGGTAGAAGACAGTACCATTCAGAATATCAAGCTCACCAACGCCAATATTACCGGGGGCAATTATACCGGCGGCCTGATCGGGCAGATTTATTCCAGCTATGGCGCAGCAGCCAATGTCCTGAATAACCATGTGCATGGCACTATTACCGGCACCAGCTATTACACGGGTGGTTTGATTGGCCACAACAATGCTTACTACGGTTCTACCACTACCGTTAGCGGCAATAGTACAGATGGTACGGTTCAGGGACAAACATATAGTGTTGGTGGCCTGATTGGCAATAATTATGCCTATGGTGCTGGTGCCATTACGCAGGTCAGCAATAACTCATCTACAGCTAATGTAACCGGCCTGGGGAGCGGTGCCAATACCGGTGGTTTGATTGGGGATAGCGTAGCCGCTTTTGGGGGTACCCACCTGCTATCTGACAGTTATGCAACGGGTAATGTAACGAGCAATGGTTATGGCTATGCCGGTGGTCT
>JASLIR010000120.1 GCA_030152125.1 Alkanindiges sp. | reverse complement strand
ATAACAGCTTTGCTACCGGGCAGGTGACCGGCAGTAACGTATACGCCGGTGGCCTGATTGGCCTGAATGATGGTGCGTCCGTGATTTCCAACAGTTATGCCGATGTGGATACGCACGGCGACTATTATGTGGGTGGCCTGCTTGGCTACAATAGTGGCACTGTGCTGAATAGCTATGCATCCGGGGCAGTTAGTACCAACACGATGCTTACCGGTGGCCTGATTGCCTTTAATAATGGCGGCACGGTAACAAATAGCTACTGGGATACCGTCAGCACCGGGCAATCCACCAGTGATGGTGGTGGTACTGGGATTAGCACAGCACAGTTAAAATCGCTGTCTACATTTACTGGCTGGGATATTGATGCGCAGGCAGGTACCGGTAAAACATGGCGTATTTATGATGGCCATAGCGGGCCACTGTTACGCAGTTTCCTCACGCCTTTAAGCGTAACGGCAGGTGAAAGCAAAACTTATGATGGCACCAGCTATGCGGGTGGGGTAACTGCAGCAGATGCAACTGCCAATCTGGCGAATATTCTGGGTGGCAACTATACAGGCGCAGCCATTGGTGCGCGTAATGTGGGTAGCTATGCCATTAACGTGAGTGGCCTGTACTCCAACCAGCAGGGTTACGACTTAACCGTGAATGGTAGTGGCTCGCTGGTGATTACACCGGCGCAACTGGTGATTGGCAGCGCAGATGTCACCAAAACCTATGATGCGACTACCGTTGCCAATACCAGTGCAATTGCTGTGAACGGCACCCAGGTATTTGCCGGTGACAGTTTAACGGGTGGCAACTTTGCCTTTACTGATAGAAATGCTGGTACTGGTAAAATCGTAACCGTATCCAGTGTCAGCGTGAATGATGGTAATGGCGGCGGCAACTATATTGTTAGCTATGCCAATAACACTACTAGCACCATCAACAAGGCCAATCTGGCCATTGGCAGCCTGCTGAGTGCTCCTTATAGACAATATAATGGTACTACCAGTGCTGATGCGACGGCGGTTGCCCAAAATACCCTGTATGGTACCGACAGCATAAGTGGCGGTACCTTCACCTATGACAACAAGAATTATGGCATTGGCAAAACTGTCACCACCAGCAATGTGACGGTGAGCGATGGTAATGGCGGCAACAACTATAACGTGACTTATGTGGATAACACCAATGGTGCAATTTTGGAGGCCGACCTGCTGGTTAGCAGTACCAATACCAGCAAGGTGTACGATGGCACGACCAGCGCCACAGCCACAGCGGTTGCCCAAAGTACCCTGTTTGGTTCAGACAGCATCAGTGGCGGTACCTTCTCCTATGATACCAAGCATGCGGGTACTGGCAAAACTGTTAGCACCAGTAATGTAACGGTGAATGATGGTAATGGCGGCTACAACTACAGAATTATTTATGTGGATAATACCAATGGCAGCATCAGCAAGGCCAATCTGGTCGTCAGTACCAGTGATGTGAGCAAGGTATTTGATGGTACCACTGCGGCAACAGGTATTGCACAGGCGGTCAGTGGTACGCAGCTGTTTGGTGGTGACACCCTGAGTGGCGGCAGCTATGCCTATAGCAACAAGAATGCCAGCCTGGGTGACAAGACCGTGACAGTGTCCGGTGTAACCGTGAATGATGGCAACAGCGGCAATAACTACAACGTGAGCTTTGTGGATAACACCAGCAGCAGCATCAGCAAGGCTAACCTGTTTGTGAGCAGCACCAATGCCAGCAAGGTGTACGATGGTACGACCAGTGCGACAGCCACAGCGGTTGCTAACAACACGCTGTACGGTAGTGATAGCCTGAGTGGTGGTAGCTTTAACTATGACAACAGGAATGCCGGTACTGGTAAAACTGTGACTACCAGCAATGTGACCGTCAACGATGGCAATAGCGGCAATAACTACAACGTGATTTATGTAGACAATGCCAATAGCAGCATCAGCAAGGCAGGGCTGGTATTAAGCAGCAGTGATGTGAGCAAGGTGTACGATGGCACTATCACAGCAGCAGGCACAGCGCTTGTGAGTACTGGCACACTGTTTGGCAGTGACAGTATTTCCGGTGGTAGCTTCAGCTATGACAACAAGAATGCCGGCACGGGCAAGGCAGTCAGCACCAGCAATGTGACGGTGAGTGATGGCAATGGTGGCAATAACTATGCTGTGAGCTATGTGGACAACACCAATAGCAGCATTAGCAAAGCCAGCCTGGTACTGACCACGGGCGATGTGAGCAAAGTGTATGATGGCAGCACATCTGCTGCTGGCACAGCCATTAGCACCAGTGGAACCCAGCTGTTTGGCAGCGACAGCCTGAGTGGTGGCACTTTCACGTATGACAACCGCAATGCCGGTACTGGCAAGACGGTGAGTGTGGCTGCAGTAACAGTGGCCGATGGCAACAATGGTGACAACTATAATGTAAGCTATGTGGATAACAGCAATAGCAGCATTAGCAAGGCTAACCTGGTGCTGAGCACTGCCGCTATAAACAAAACTTATGATGGCACCACGGCAGCAGCAGGTACTGCAACGGCGGTAAGTGGTACCCAGGTGTTTGGCAGCGATAACTTGTCTGGTGGTACTTTCACGTTTGATAACCGCAACACCGGTACTGGTAAAACCGTGACCGTGGCTGGTGTCACTGTTAACGATGCTAACAATGGCAACAACTATAATCTGTCTTATGCCGATAACACCACAAGCAGCATTAGCAAGGCTGACCTGCATATTGCCGCAGCACAGGTCATTAAAACGTATGACGGCACCAACAGTGCTAGCGGTACAGCGCAGGCCAACAGCATCCTGTTTGGTAGCGATAACATTGCCGGTGGCGTACTAAGCTTTGACAACAAACATGCTGGAACAGGAAAAACAGTGTCCATTTCCGGGGTCAGCGTGAACGATGGCAACAGTGGCAATAACTACAACGTGATTTATGATGCCAATACCAGCAGTATAATCACACCAGCCAGCCTGTCTATTGGTACCAGCAATGTCAGCAAAACCTATGATGGTACAACCACGGCGGCAGGACATGCCATTGTGACTGGTGCGACGCACCTGATAGGCAGTGACAGTATTGCGGGTGGTACCTTCACGTTTGGCAACAAGAACGTGGGTACTGGCAAGACTGTGAATGTGTCCGGCGTGACGATTAATGACGGTAACAACGGCAATAACTATGCGGTGACGTATGTGGCCAATACCGGCAGCAGTATCAGCAAGGCTTTGTTGTTGCTACAGGCGAATAGCTTAAGCCGTGTATATGATGGTACTACCAATGCCAATACCAGCATCAACATTGCTTCCGGCCAGCTGTTTGGCAGCGACAGCTATAGTGGTGGGGCCTTCCGCTTTGCCGACAAGAATGCAGGCAACAACAAGCAACTGGTATTAACGCAAAATGTAAGCCTGAATGACGGCAACAATGGCGGCAACTACCTGGTGGCCTACGTACCAAGCACCGGCAGCAGCATTACCGCGGCCAGCCTGAACATTCAGGCTGTCAGCGACAGCAAGGTGTATGACGGCAAGCTAAATTCCTCAGCTGGCCCTGCGGTGACTGGCCTGTTTGGCAGTGACCTGGTGACTGGTCTGTCGCAGCAGTTTGCCAATGACAATGCTGGTACAGGCAAAATCATTAACATCCAGTCCGGCTTTGTGGTGAATGATGGCAACGGCGGCAATAACTATGTGGTAAATACCGCAAGCACCAACACCGGGGTGATTACACCAGCCCAGCTGAAACTGGCAGCTGTGACTGACAGCAAGGTGTTTGAAGGCAACCTGCATTCAACCGCTAATCCGCTGGTGAGTGGTCTGGTACAGGGCGACCGTGTGACTGGCCTGTTCCAGCAGTTTGCCGATAAGAATGCCGGTACCGGCAAAACCATTAATATCAAATCCGGTTATGTGGTGGATGATGGTAATGGTGGCAATAACTATAGTGTGATACTGGTAGCCAACAATACCGGGGTAATTACACCAAAACAGTTGCTGATTAATGCCGTGGCAGGCAGCAAGGTGTATGACGGTGGTATTACTTCCGCTGGCAAACCGGTGGTGAGTGGTTTGGCGCATGGTGACCGTGTGACTGGCCTGTTCCAACTGTACGAGAACAAGCAGGTAGGTACCGGCAAGCGCCTGTATATTAAATCCGGCTATCTGGTACGTGATGGTAACAATGGCGGCAACTACAATGTAGTGGTGAGCGATAACCTGAACGGGGTGATTACTGCGCACTAAACCAGTTCGCCTGATTACTGTGGTAAAAAAAACCGCTCAAACACAATGGGCGGTTTTTCTTTGGGCGGTCTGTGGGGAAAGGCGTGGCATAGGATTTTTTGTATGGAGGTGATGATTGTTTTGTGTGTAATTTGACCGTTTGTCGGAATGATTGAAAGTCGTTTGAAAGTGGTAATAAACAAAAATTAATATTGAAATATAAGACTTTTTAAAAGGTCTATGATTAAAAAATTAAATCCACGTAATAGAAAAGGACATACAGAAATGGCAGCAATAGATAGTGTAAGCGCGCAGCTTGATGCGCTGGTAAATAAGGTAAAACAGGCCCACCCACAAGGCCTGGTTGTCAGTGATCTGATTGATAATGAAGGCCGGCAATATATTGATATTGTGATGGAGGGTGGCGGCATGCTGGGCATTGCGTTACTGGGTTATATTACCGTACTGGAACGTCTGGGTATTCGCTTTTTGGGGGTGGGTGGAACATCGGCTGGGTCCATAACAGCCCTGTTACTGGCAGCCACCAAAGGTGATGTAAATGGCATGAAAAGCGGTATATTGCTTGAAGAGCTAATTAATAAAAACTTTTATGATTTTGTGGATGGGGATGATGATGCCAGGGATTTTATTGATACCTGGCAAACCTCGGACAAGAAATGGAAGCTGGCTTTAAAGGCGGTACAGATTATTGATAATATACAGAATAACCTGGGATTGAATCCGGGAAATACCTTTGTTGCATGGATTACCAAGTTACTGGCTGCTAATGGCATTCATAGTTTGAAAGAGCTGAAAGCGCACTTGGCAACAGGAATTCCCGGGCTGCATCACCGGCATGGTAATCCCTTGCATTCTGGTAATGAATTAAGAAAACTGGCATTAATTACTGCGGATGTAACGACGGAAACCAAGGTAGAGCTTCCCAGAATGGCGGAGTTGTACTGGAAAGATACTGATAAGGTTAATCCTGCCTTATTTGCGCGGGCATCGATGTCGGTTCCTTATTTTTTTGAACCGTTTGTTGTCCCTGATATTCCAAAAAAAGATGTGCTGGTGGAAAAGTGGCAAAAGTGGACTGCCTATAGTCCACAGAGTGCACATGAGATTCCTTCCAGCATTACCTTTATTGATGGGGGGATTGTGTCAAACTTTCCCATCAACATATTCCATCAGCCGAAGAGTATTCCGCAAGCGCCTACTTTTGGGGTCAAGCTTGGCCTGGATAAGGTGGTGCATGATACTTCCAGTCCGCTTAAGCTGCTTTCCGCTATTTTTAACTCAGCCCGCCACACACTAGACTATGATTTTATTACTAATAATCCTGACTATAAGCATTTAGTGGCTTATATTGATATTGATGAAACTACTTATGGCTGGCTGGACTTTAATATGTCCCTGGAGAAAAAGCTGCAGTTATTCATGCTGGGTGCCGAAACGGCAGCTAATTTCTTGATCAAGTTTGACTGGGAAAATTATAAAGGCATACGGGGTGGTATTGCTACCGCCAACATTCTGGCTCCAGATGCACTGCCCAAGGAGCTTCCTCATTAAGTCAGTGGATAGGTATTTTTTGTCAGAAAGCCGCTGTTAGCAGCGGCTTTCTGCTGTGCAGAGTTTTGGTAGAATCCTTTTGATTAATTTTGACGGTAAAACGGCATCAGTTAACAAGGACTTGATAGATGTACCAGACAACTTTATTAGAGGCACACTTGGACACAATCAGCCAGATTGACTGGTCTAAATATGCGGGCAATGGCTTTGCTACACCGCAACAGATGATACAGGCATTGACTGACTTGCTGACCGTTGCTGACGAGGCCGATACGGAGCGTGTTTATAATCAGTTGATGAATGCTGTGGCGCATGATCATAGTGGTACTTATTTTCCGGCCATGCTGGAGGCATTACCCTTTATCCTGTTTGCAGCCATACAGCCGCATAACCCGGTTGCCAGTAATATTGCCTTATGTTTCCTCTGGGATATTTATTACTGCTTCTGGGGTTCTGTAGGGGATTACACAGGGTGTAGCGAACGCGAGCTGGATGAGTTTGTAGTGGGGACAATTGCAGCACATGCTGCCGGTTTTGCCGGGCTGGAGCATAAGCTTGGTGTGGAGTTGGCCACCCTGATTTTAAATGAGGATAAGTGGCAGTATTATCCGCGGGATTGATTCATAGTAATCAAACGAGAGACATGAGCACAGCCGCAAGACTGTGCTGATGGTTTTTAATGGGGATATATTGTTGTGCCCTTAAAAGTTCAGGTGGCAACAGGGTTAGGCCAAAGCCTTTGCCGCTTCATCAATCAAATTGGCCACTGCTGCGGGCTGCGAGGCCAGTGAGGCATGGCTGGCATCAAGGGTGATTACTTTACGGGCATTTAAACGGGCAGACATAAACTGCTGGTTTTCCGGGGCAATCATGCGGTCCTGGCTGGAAATTTGGTACCAAGATGGTTTGTGTTTCCAGGCCGGTTCGCTCACTGCATTGCCAAAGGTGCTGGCCAGCGGTGCTTTTTGGGTAATTCCCATCACCAGCCCTTCATCCGCAGTTAAATCCTGACAAAAGCTTTCATGGAACAACTCGGGCTTTACCCATAAATAACCGTCACTGTCCGGTGCCAGGTTGGGTACGGCAACCGGTGGATGCTGCTGGGTAATGGCACCCGGGCTTTCACCGGCATCCGGGGCAAAGGCGGCAATATAAACCAGCCCTGCCACATTGGCCTGGTTGCCAGCTTCGCTGATGACCGCACCGCCATAGGAGTGGCCTACCAGCAAGACCGGGCCTGCCTGTTGTCCAATCATTTTACGGGTACGTTCGGCATCGTCTGCCAGTGAGGTGAGGGGAAGCTCTACTGCATGAATATTGCTATAGCCTTTTCTGGATAATTCGACAATCACCTTGCTCCAGTGCGCGGCCCCACCCCAAAAGCCGTGTACCAGTATGATGGCTGGTGTGCTACTCATGATGCTTCTCCCATATAAATATTGTTGTATGGCTTGATCATACTGAAGCGGCTTTTTAGGGCTGTAATGATATGTATATTCCCGGTTAGCAAAAGGTTATCCGGCTTAGGAATGCAAAAAATAGTTCCGGCTTATATCATTGTTCTTCTTTGCTTTTAAGGTGCCAAACTGCTTTAGCTGTAAAGACAGTCTAAAGCAGTGCTTACAAGATTTTAGCGTATGTGGGTTTAAGGGTAATATGGTTCCCGGGTTTAAAACTTATAGCCATAAGCCAGCGCCAGAATATGCTGGTTCATTTCCAGATTGGCCTCGCCACCGCCAAAATTGGCCGGAATGGAGTTTTTGCCATTCACCTTGTTATTAAAGCCATGGGTGTAGGCCACGCTTAATTCGCTGTGCTGGTCCACCTGCCAACTGGCACCAATACTGGCATGATCCTGAATCACCCCCGGGGCCAGAATGTTGAGCAGGGTCTGGCTGGCCGGAATCGGCTGGTCACTATGGCTATAACCGGCACGCAGGGTCAGGGCAGGCGAGTACTGATATACCGCCCCGATTTTATACACGTTGATGCTGTCCCAGCCAAAGCCTACGCCATTGCTGCTGCCAAAAATATTACCGGCACCCAGGCTTTGTACCGAGAAGGGATTAGCCACCGATTTCACATCACCATATTCAATCCGCTGCACATCGGCACTCAGTGCCAGTTGCGGCACCGGGCGGTAGGCAATCCCAATGCCGTAGTTTTCCGGCACATCAAAGCTGCCCTGTTCGGCAAACAGGCCTTCGTATTTTTTAAAGCGGGTGGCTTTTATTTTAGATGCCCAGGTGGCACCCAGCGTTACCTGATCACCCAGTTGTCCGCTCCAGCCTACCCGGCCGCCAATACCGGTAGAGGAGTCATTCTGCTGGTCACTAAAGGCTTTGCCATTTTGGGAAAAGGCACCAAAACCCTGTATACCGGTGGCCGAGAAGCGCTGGTAGAGCAGGTTGGCAGAAACACCTATTGACTGACCTTCAGCAAATTTCCAGGCCACCGCCGGGCTTAAAAAGATTTGCGCCAGATTCACCCCGGCACTGCCCGTGTTGCCAAAGGCGGCATAGGGGTTTTTCTTGTAGCCGGTGTTCATGCCGCCATTGCCGTATACGGCCAAACCGACTGTTACATCGTGCTCCAGCGGCTGGATATAGCCAAATTCGGGAATGACAAAGTATTCCTTACCGTTGCCATCATATTTTCCATTGGCGCCAGCGCCGTTACCGCGAATGCTGGCACTACGGTCCGGGTTAAAAACGGTGGCACCTACATCCACACGTTGCCCAAGGCTGCTAATGCCTGCCGGGTTGTTGGCAATGGCCAGGGCATCCTGTGGCAGGGCAATGGCGGTACCTGCCAGCCCTTGCGCCTGTACGCCATAGCCATGACTTAAATAACCGTTGGTGGCAAATGCCAGTGGTGTGCTGCCAAGGCCTGCTAAAACAAGTACAATGCGTAATGATGGATTCATAACCTGTCTGCCGCTTAATGAAGAATCTTCATAAAATGTAGCAGACTGGCTATGCTTTATTTATAAGATGATGTGCTTTGTATATGCTATAAGCGCACATGCCGGTATGCCTGCTTCGTCCGGGAAGAGGTCGTAATCCTAAGTAGCTTCTGCACGTGCTTTTAATGCTGCATTCATGGCGGCAAAGCCCGATTTGGTGTCCTTTTCCAGGCTTTTTTTAAGCAGGGGAATTAGCAGGCCCTGAAAGTACTCACCATGCAGCAAACGGGTTTGCTGTGCATTGAGTGCCTGCAGCTTACGGTAGTGTTCACCATCAAATATGCCTGTAAACAGCAGCTTGCCCAGCCAGCGTAATTCCTGCTGTGGCTGCACTACCAAAACGGTGGGTTTAAAGCGCATGCTTTTACTGCCGGGTGGCTGCAGCTTAACTACCAGTTGCTGTCCTACTGCCAGATTACCGCTGATTTCGCGGATAAAGGGGTTCCACTGCGGATATTCCTGTGTATTGCTGAGGATGTGCCATACCCGCTCAAGCGGGGCATTAATGTCAATACTGGTGTGAATTTCATACATGGTTTTGGCATGTGCCTGCGTAGAAAGTGTCTGTGCAAATATGGCGATATACACTGCTCAATTGCAATCATAAATCAGTTGTGCTGCTGTAAGCGGTATTTGGGTGGATGAAACAGGACAATGCTACGGTTGCTGGTTTTGTGCGGTTTGTTGTCTAGCTGGGGAGAAGGCGGTGTGATTAGCATATGAATATCAGTTTCACCTTGATGACAAGGATGCCCGGATGGCATTACAACGCATGCTGGTTTTTTACAATTGCAGTTAAAGCCGAATGAAAGGCTGTTGAATAATTGATCAAATTCTTTGAAAATCAGTGACTTTAATAAGATTGTGCGACTTTTGTCGTAGCACTGTAAGCAAATCTTAACTTGATTTTGCCTGCCTGAGGTGTTGTGATAAGCGCACCATGATGACAGGCGTATGAAGGCGATGGCAAAAGATAAGTTGTCCAACCAAACGGATAAACATTTGCAACGTATGCAGCTTGATGAACTGGAAAAGAAGTACAAGAAATATTTGGACAAGCAGGATGCTAAAAACAGCTTTGAGGAAGGCGAACGGTTTATCAAGAAGCGTGAAATTAGCAAAGAACAGTACGGGGCTTATGGCGCCGATGACCTTGAAGGGCTGGTGAGCAAGCTGACTGGCAAGAAACCGCCTAAAGAGAAAGAGTAGGTTGGTATTGGTGATAAAAGAAGTCTTGTTAGCCTATAAATAGTGGATTGCATGCGGCCACTCTCTTTTTGCAGGAGAGTGGCCTTTTACTGTGCGTACTGACCCAAATTTAATGCTCAACCAACCTTAAGCTGAAGCGGCCTTAAGCTGAAGCAGCCACCCAGTTACCATGAAAGCCCAGTGGCACCCGCACTGGCAGTTCAATGGTGGCAACAGGCGCCTGATCCACCTGCTGCGCATCCAGAATCACAACCTTGCTGTTACCACCATCCAGCCGGTGCACATAGGATACCAGCCAGCCTTCATCTTCCTGGGCCTGTGCATGTTTAGGTACAAAAATAACTTCCCCGGAAATATAGTTGCTGCCGTAATCGTGCGCTACTGTTTTGCCGCTGTGCAAATCGTGTTTTAACAGGCGGTTAGGCTCCGGCTGAATAAAGGAGCTTTGCTGCTGTTCGCCAAGGCTGATGCTGTAGGCATAACGGTAGGGCTTGCTGGTCAGGCGTTCGTCCAGCCGTGGAAATTCCTGATGTATATCTGAAATGACCTTACGTTGTACCTTGCCACTGGCCTGCTGTAGTGTCCAGCGTTCAAAACGAACCTTTTGGCCTTCCACCGGGCCCTGAATGGAGCTGAGAAAGGCATGCTCATGCACCACTGCATCCAGCACAATGTCACCATTGTCCTGCTCAAAGGCATTGCAGGTGTGGAAAATAAAACAGGGTTCCACTTCAAACCAGCGGATATCCGTGGTTTCACCCTGTTTGGGCAATACCCCTACGCGTGCCTTGTGCTTGCGGTTCCAGCCATAAGGCAGGGTGCTGCCACGCAACAGGCGGCCAAAGGAAAAGGTAATTGGCAAGTCCAGAATCAGCACATGGTTTTTGGTAATGGCGCAATCGTGAATCATTGGGCCGTGTTTTACCGGCACTTCCACTTTGCGCTGTAACTGGCCCTGCTTGTCGATATTCAGGTAAAACACTTTATTGCGGATCATGCCGTCATAACAGACCGCGTGCAGTTCGCCGGTATCCGGATCTACATGTGGGTGCGCAGTAAAGGGCAGGTCGGCATTATTGGCAAACAGGCCGTGGCGGATAGTGTCCAGATTATTGTCCAGTTCTACCGGGTAGGCTCCGGCTTCCACCAGTGCCCATATCTTGCCTGCATGGCCAAAGGCGTTAGTATTTACCACCGATGAGGGGCCACGGCGCGGGCC
>JASLIR010000168.1 GCA_030152125.1 Alkanindiges sp. | reverse complement strand
AGTCACATCTTGCAGAATACCTGAACGTTTCTCATCTATATAATTTAGGAACTCACATACTATTTCATCAATTAGCAAGGCTTCGTGTTTGGTAGTGACGTTTAAGGCCTGCTCACCATGTTGCTTAAGTTTAAGCAGCATGGATATCAATTCCGGGCTGTAATCGTCAGGATATTCCATATGAAGCTGGTAAACATGCTCATATAGCTCATCAATATGCTTGAATAGCAGGGACTTAAGACCATCCAGTGTGCCAAGATAAAAATCGATATAGGTTCCCATATTATTCAGCATCATTGTTTTGGCTGATTATACAATGGTCTGATCAGGTTTGATATTTGCCAGTCTGTTTATGCATGCGGTATGGTATTAGCTGATAAAAGCTATTTGGCTTATAGAATGAACATGATAGAAAAAGATGGCGTTATTTTAAAATGCTGGCATACCTTGGTGGCCTTTAAAAAGCATGAGCTATTGTCGTTGAGCCTGGGCAATGAACGTTTTAAATTTACACCTTATCGGGGAGAGCAAAAGGCATGTGGTGTTTATGCTGCATATCATGAAGGCATATTTGTCTTTTTTGCCACTGAAGATGGTACGTTGCAGATAGGCTGGAAAGATCAGCTAGTGGATGTATCTGAAATTTCTAAAACAGTATGGTCAGGTAAAGTGTCGGGTCTTTCTTTTGAAGCAATAGGACAGAATGGCCAGTGTTTAATGCTGGTGAAATATCAAACGTTAAGACAGTATTTATGGAACCCTTTTAAATTTCTCTATGATATTTTGGTTCCCGATGATGATTGGGGGTTGGTGGCTGATTTACCAGATTTTATTGATACCTATGTGGTGTCCGGAAGGCGTGCAGAATTAGGTCCGGTATTACAGCAACTATTGGCTAGGGAATAACTCCTACACCCAGCAACTCTCCCGCATCACCTCCTGCCATTCCTTTACCTGTTGCTGCCTGCTGTGTTCATACAGTCTGGATTGCTGAACATGCTGCTGTAGGCCCTGTAGCTGGGCAGGCAATAGCTGCATCACAATGCCTGTGGCAATACTGGTGTTTTGTTCGTCAACAATAATGGCTTGTGTGCCTATGTCAAAGCCATCATTGTGCGGGTAGGCATCCACAGCCAGCAGCAGGTGCTGCTGGCCATGAACAAGGGAAAAAACAAGCTGGTTGTGCTTAAAACTGATAGCCCCGCCGCTGTGGTAGCTAAAGGCGGGGAATACCGGCAGTGTATTGCCTGCCGGCAGGGTATGGTAACTGGCCATAAATGGATGGTGGTGGCTTAACCCAAATGCTGCTGGGTAAAGGCAAATAACACCAGGGAAAACATGACCACTGCAAGGCTAGGCAGGGCATAATGGAAAAAGCCGATGCGGGTAACGCATAGGGTAGCCAGTAGAATCACCACTATCACTGCGGCAATAACCAGTAGGCTTAAGTAAATATTGGCAAGGGCGGTATTAAGCAACACAATGGCTGCCATAACCAGGCAGGTAATGCCACCAATAAAAATCAGGTGATCATCACGCACGTTGTTATAGTCAATGTTGCCTGTTGCGTCGAATGGCTTTTGTTTTTGGCTGTGGTTTTGCGGCATGATGATCACCCGAATAGAAAGGTTGGTATATAAGTGCTACATCGTTTTGATAAGCAAATATTAGCATATTTATATTAATAGTCAACAATTTTGCTTATATTTTTATTGAATATTAGTTGTTTTCTTATATGTGTATGATAGTAATAAGCATTGTGCTAAAATTTGTGGCAATAAGAAGATAGATATAAGTATGAATATGGATAAAGACTGGCTGCTGTATGAAGATGCCGAACTGCGGATAGAAAGCCCGCATCAGTTTTCTAATGATCCCACTCAGGCTAACATTGATTTCTGGGTACGCTATAAAGCTAAAAGTTATGCGGGTAGTGCATGCACCCTGGCAAATATTGCCTACCTGATGCCAAAGTACAGCAAAGAGAAAGACTTTAAGGAAATAGCGTACTATGCTTTGCCCATCAATGCAGTTGTACTGGTGGAAATAACCCGTGAATGCCTGACCACCGCTGTAAAGCAGATGATTATAAGCGGTGATATATACTGGAAATTACAGCCCGTGAAGTCGCTGATCAAGGCGGAGCATTGCTTAACAGCGCTATTAGGCTGCTATGCGGCCTTTCTGACGGTGGAAGCAGTTGCCCATGTGCAACACTATATAAATGTTGCTGAATACGAGATGGCTTGCGAATCTTTTGTGATGTCACTCAAGCTGGAAAAAGTGGCGCTTTCTGTCCAGCATGCCAGGCAGTTGATTAATCTGGGAATAGAACTTGAATTATGTAAAGAGTCAGTATTTACAGGTGATTTCTGGGAGCAGCATGAGCCATGGTTGGATGCATTGGTATTGTTAAACCGCCAGCAGGCTACTCATTCTGCGGCGTATTTTGATCCGGCACTTAAGCCCCTAGCCCGGCTATAGGGAAATGATGATGGCGCGTATGATTCTGCATAACATGATTCTAAATAAGTAACCCTGATGAAGCGCAGGGCATATGTTTTCGGTGGTTTAACGCTTTTGCTGGCGCTGGGGTATATGCCCGTGCTGGCCTGCGCGCGGGATAGCCAGTCACTGGAATATGCCATCCAGCGCGGCCAACTGGTGTACCGGGGCAGTGCGCTTAGCAGTTTGCAGATTGTGCGCTATTTGCCGGAGATAAACCCGCAGCGTTTTCATAGCCTGCAAACGGGTGCAAAAGCGCAGCAGGCATTATGGCAGGATGGTTTAAGCTATTTGCATCCGGCCTATTTTGGTGATGGTGAAAAAGTGGTGTGGCAGGGCACCGTGCTGCAAAACCCGTTTAACACCCCGGCGGTGGATGCTGGCAGCCTGCAACAGCCTTTTGCCGATTCCGGCTTTGCCTTTGATGCCAATAGCCTGTATTACCGTGGCGTGTGGACGGGGCTTAATCCTGCATTAAATAGCGAGACTATTAAAAAGCTGGGGCGCTACCTGATCAGCGATGGGCAATACCTGATTTACCGGGGCAAGGTAGCAGGCAAGGCTGAGGGTTATCAATTGCTGGAAAACCTGCCTAACGAGCAGGTGAGCTATTTACACTGTGATGCCTGGCCGCATGAAGTTGCCAGCAGCACTGATAATGTGTACCTGAATGGCATGCCCTTAAATGTTGATCCCGAACATTTTAAAGTAGTGCGCTGGCTGGCAAAATCCGGCACGTTGTACTACCGTGACCAGTTTGGTCAGCATGTCATCACGGTGGCTAATGGGGATTAAGCCGCCTTGGGTTAATCCAGTGCTGCCTGCATCTTTCGGGCTTTTAGCTGGCTAAATGCCTGCATGCCTAACTGAACCAGCAGGGCATTGATGATGGCAAAAGCCAGTGGCCACCAGAAGCTATTATTACCCTGCCAGGTGAGTGCCAGGGTAAAAAAGAACAGGCTAAACGACCACAAGCCGCGCACTGTGCCACGATACAGCTGGGTAACCTGTGCACCACCCTGGCTGCGGTGGGTAAATACTGAAAGAATTAAACCTATAACCGGAAATACGGCCAGAATGCCGCTCCAGTTGCTGCCCAGCAGTTGTGCCAGCTGGGTGATGCTTAAAGTGAGCAAGGCGCCTGCCAGTAAGCGCACTGGTAAATCCTTTAAGCTGCTGGCGGGCTTAGCCGGGCTGTCCACACGCGGTAACAGCCTGGGCGTCAGCAATAGGGCACTGATAGCAATCATTAGCGCAATAACGGGACTAAAGCTGAATTGCGACAGTAGCAGGGAAAATAAAAACCACACGGTTAAGGATGCACTCATGGCCGCAGGCCAGCGCCATTTCAGGCTAAACCAGCTATAGGCGGTGCCAAACGCCAGCAGGCCAGCTGCTGCAGCCATGGCGGAGGTGGCTGCCTGTACACCAAAATCGCGCCCTTGCTCCAGCGCTAGAATCACCACAATTGGCCCGGCGATAATAGGCAGGCCGCCGAGTATGCCCGCCAGACGTGTACCCCAGCGCCTTCCTGCCAGTGTCACCAGTGCAATAAACAGGGGAACAATGGTCAGTTTCAACAGCAGCATGGGGCTTTTCCTAAGGGCTAATGCCTAGTGCGGATTGTGGCAAATCATATTGATTACTTCAGCAGGCTGATTTTTCAGGAGGTCGCTACATTTGCTTTGCGGTTCCGGTTCCTGCTTCAGTATGAATACGCCAATCATCAGGATAATGAGCACAGTGGCAATCAGCAATCCCTTTTTATTAAAAGCCTTTTTATCTGCCCGGGTCTGTTGTGGGTCAAGGAATAACCTGATCTGTTTAGGCGAGGAATATACTCCTTTAAACAGGTAGGACAGCGGCGGCTGGGCCTGCTCAACCTTGGGCAATCGCGTCAGTATGCTGGCCTGTGTATAGTCCTCATGGGCAATATCATGCTGTAGCCATTGCTGTTGCAGTTCGGCAGGCCAGAACAATGCCGGCAATGGCATTACCTGACCAGCAAAGGCTGCGTCATCACATATCAAAATGGGAAAAAAGGGCAGGCTGAGTATGCCATTGGGCAGGTGTGGCCGCCAGAACCAGATGGAACTCATCTGCAACGGCACCGCAGCCAGGCTTTGCGGGTAGGGCTGGGCAAACAGGCGACCCAGTTCACCAGTCAGGTGTTGTGCATACGCTTGCTGATCCGGCTGTACCGGACTGCTGTTTTTTAGCCGGTAAAGGCTCTGTGCCATTTCCAGCAGGGTACCCGGTTCGGTATTACCGGTGGGATCATACACAATGTCACCGGGGCAATTTTCTTCCCTTGGCTGAAACATTAGCGAGTTGGCCTGCACCAGTGCCGCCCACACCACACGGCCATGCCGCAGCAGCATGGGCATCGCCAGTATCTGTTTATATAAAATATCCTGCTGCAGCCAGTCTGGAGGGACAACCTGTAAATAGTGGCGCAGGGTGGCAGGCAGTTCATCCAGTTGCCTGGAAATATTGATATCGCCTAAATGAACATGGTATTGCAAAGGCATTGTGGGGTATCGCATTCCTTATATACCGGCCAAAGTATCAACATTGCACGGCATGCATATGACATGCAGTGCAATTAAGAGGTGCTTATTCCGAGGCATTACTTATAAACACCGTATTTGCCTTTAGTACCGAAGGAGCAAAGTCAATCATGCGGCGCAAGGTACGGGTGAAATGTGCCTGATCGGAAAAGCCGGATTCCAGCGCAATATCAATCAGGGCATACCCGGCAACCCACAGCTTCAGGGCATGCCTGATACGTAGCCACAGCAGGTATTGCCGCATGGAAATACCCAGTTGCTCACTAAACAAATGCATCAGGCGCGATTCTGACAAAGCTACCTGCGCTGCAACTTGCATGACGGTGGGCATATGCTGTGGTACAAGCCGGGTCATATAGTCACAGGCCTGCAAAATGCGGCTATCCCAAGGCAGTGCCTGCAATGGCTGGCTGCATAGGCTGCACAGAATATGTAGCAAAAGCTGTCTGGCTTCATCAATGGTCAGATGGCCTGCAACCAGCCGGGCAAATTGTGGCTTAAAGGCTTGCAGACCGGTAGCGGGCAGGGAGCAAAGGGGCTGGTCATTTAGCAGCGGATGTAGGTAGCAATACAGTGCGTGATCAGGTTCTATCAGTACTACCAGATAGGCCTGGCCTTCCGAATCGGTACTATGGCTGACATTGGGTGCCATCACCACAACGTCATGGTAGTGGCGCTGCTGGTGCTGTAGCTGCACGGCAAATTTTGCACCAAGCCCAATTTGCAGCAGGGCAGGAAAGTGGGCATGCATGCCGTTTACATGCTCATGGCTAATATACATCATCACGCCATCCCACACGTAAACCATATTTTTATGCAACTGACCTGCCTGGCCAGATAGAACGGTGTTGGATAGCATAATCGTTCAAGACCACTCAGGACATATGATTGAAAATGGGGCTACTCAAACCCAGGGAGTCGTCACATGACTTACAATACTCAGGAATTAACTAAAGGCAATACCGAGCAGCCTGTTTCAGGCGATGGCCGCTATAAAACACTGGCAGAATTTTATCCGTTTTATCTGTCGCAGCATGTAAACCCAACCTGCCGCCGCCTGCATTTTGTAGGTACCAGTTGCGTGATTGCTATTGTGGCAGCTTCTGTGGTCACTGCAAACGCCAAACTGCTGTGGGCCTTACCCGTGGTTGGATATGGCTTTGCCTGGGTAGGGCATTTCTTTTATGAGCACAATAAACCTGCCACCTTTAAACAGCCAGTTTACAGCCTGCTGTGCGATTTTATCATGTACAAGGATATCCTTTTAAAACGCGTACCGTGGTAAGTGCAAAAGTGGCTACCAGCCATTGCTTTGCACTGCCTGCACAGGCACAATCTGCCCACAAACAACGCGTAATAAGGACGTTAAATGAACAAGCAGATAGGACTTGCCTTGTTGCTGGCAGCTACAGCCAGTAGTGCCGTACATGCAGCCCAGCTTGGTATGCCTGGTATGTCGGGCAGCCCGGCTGTACCCGGTATGGGGATGTCCATGTTTGCCGAGTACAGTAGCCATGATGCCAAGCTGGAGTCTGACCAGACCACTAAACTAAAAGGCGGCGCGGTAGGTGTCAGCACTAATCCTGCCCTGAGTGGCGCGTATGGCCGCTTTGATTACCTGAGCAACAATGAATTTGATGTGGACTATTATGAGCTGCAGGGTGGCGGCCAGTTAAACCTGGTGAATGCAGGCGGGTTTTACCTGCTGGCAACAGCAGGGCTTGGTTTTGCGGGGGCGGATTCATCGTACTTGGATAACTCGGTTAATTTTGTAAGCCTGCCTGTGGGGCTGGAAGCCGGGTTTTCACCCATACCAGAGCTGTCCCTGTATGCCGGGGTGGGCTATAAATGGCTGTTTGATGTAACCGGCAAAACCACCTGTAACGATGGCACCACCACCAACAGCACGGGGCATGGTGCCTGTTCCTACCACGATGGCATTGATTATTATAATGAAACAATTGGTGATGCCGATGGCGTGACTTACAGGGCCGGGTTGAGGGTGAACTTCTAATTGCTCAAAACGTACAAGTGGTGTTGCCGCCTGGGTGGCTTAAGTTGTCAGGTTGTAGTCTGTCTGGTCTGCCCCAGGCGACATGATCCCGCAACATGAAAACAATAAGCTGAACCTATACAGATATTTGCCTGCGCCGCATACAGGTACAACCTGCGTGTTTTAAAAGAAAGTACAGAACATAGGCAGGAGTGAAGCGGATGGAGCTTTTTGACATCATCGTATTTGTAGGATTTGTATGTATCCTGCTGCTTTCTCAGGTGGTGGATAACAAAGTACGTTCTGGTGTAAAGCTGTGGAAGGTGTTTGTAGGTACCTTTCTTACTGCTTGCACAGGGGCTGTTGTGGCTTCCGTATTAATGATCTGCATCAAAAATCGTGGGGTACATGGTCTGTGGGCGGAGCTATTGAGTTTGAATGTACTGTTTTTTAGTATCTCGATGGGGCTGCTGCTGACAGCTACCCTGCCGCTTGCAGCCTTATGTGCAGCGTATAGAAAAAATAAAAATAGCAGGTGCCCTTAATGGATTTTTTTCTATCGCTCTTGTCGCAAGTATTGCTGGTTGGACTAGGCCTGGCAATCCTGCTGTACTTTGGCCATACCAAAATTAGGCTATGGCATGCGCTGCTGGGTATTCCGCTAACGCTGTCGGCAATATTTGCGGTTGTTATTGTGGGTGTGCGGTGGTGGACTAACCGGGGCATTGATGGTGCATGGGGTGCGCATGGCATCTGGGCGGAAATATGGAATATGCCATTGCTGATTGCCAGCCTTGGTTTTGGTTACGGAATTTTACTCTGCCTGTTTGTGCTGGCCTTGTGTTTTGCCGACTGGAGTAGCAGCGGCAGGCGTTAACTGAAGGTATAATCACAAATGATGAAAAAAACTATCATGCTGTTCACCATCCCGCTGATTGTTTGTAGCTGCGTTTCGGTCAAACCCCTAACGTATCAACAGATCAGTGCACATAGCTGGTATACCAGTACCAAAATGAGTACTGATGAGATGAGCCGGTTTAAGCTGTTAACAGCACCTGATTATGCCGAGGTAGTGCAGGCCCGGCGGCAACAGGTCATTAGTCAGTTAAGCCAGCAGGCATTTATTGAAATTGATTTGCCAGCGGCCAACCGTTTATGCGGTGACTGTTTTCAGCAAACGGATTCCACCCACACATACCATTACTATGTAGTCAGGGCATTAAGGTCCGGCAACCTGACGGGTGGTTTTTATGTCAGTGTAGCTGATGGCCATGTGGTTGTGAGTCAGATGACATTAGGGAAAATTTATCAGCTTGAGCAAAGCGCACTTGTTATCAGACTTGAGAAGGTAATGGGTATGCTGGATGTTGGTGTGGGCAGTGCATTGTAGTACTTTTGATTGCGCGATGCCTAAGACCAGACGGGTGAGAAGATGAAGTTTTTATTGCTGTTAATTCTGCTTTTACAAGGCTGTGTTACTTATAAACCAATATCCTATAAGGACTACAATTTAAACGCATGGTATGTAGAGCCTGATTTAAAGTTAGTGCGGGCAGATAAGTTCAGGCCACTTGGCGATGATAACTATCGTCAGGTAGTGAAGCCTTATATTGAAGAAGCATTGGCTGATCTAAATAAACAGCAGATTATTCGGATTGATAGAGAAAAGGCAAATTTGTTTTGCCAGAACTGTTTTAAACCAACAGATGATAGTAAGTTTTATTATTACTTAATAAGGGCTTTGAATACATCTGGCACAGAAAGAGGCTATCACTTAAGTGTTTATGAAAACTCAATGTGGATTGATCATGCGACAATGGGGCATATTTATCAGATTGGAAAAACGGCTTTTGTTGTGAGGGCAGACAGGGAAATAAAACAGTTATATATTACTATTAGTGATGGCGTTTTGTAGCACATGAATTTTTATTAAGTGTTCATTTGGGGGATAAAAGTGAATATTTTTAAAGTGCCTGAGGCTAAAAAAGTACGAATAGCGGTATGTAATGCTGGAAACTCCTTCACATACCACTTATTCTATGGGTAATAAATGACAACGATTATTAAAGGAATTTGACAGTGAAATATACATTTATTTTTATGGCTTTGTTTTTTACATCTTTTGCGCATGCCGAATCTTATAAGATAGATGTTAAGAAGACCGAGAAAGACCTGTATATCAGTACAGACCGAAAGTTTATTATTGAAACCAGGTATTGCAATGAGGGTAACTCTTATTTAGGTACCCGGGCTACGCTGGAATATGACAAGTATGATTACGATAACAAGTTAATATTTGATAATGGTAAAGAGTGCGAAGTCAAAAAAGTAGCCACGCTTTAGCAGGCTGTAAATATAATCAAACCGATCAATTGCTCCTCAGGAATAAGGCTTTTACGGGGGCTTTGCCCCATATGCGCCAACTTAATGTTTTAACCTATAAAATACCAATTTCTGTATGTGTTATTGGGAGCTTGAGGGCGATAGCCCTGAGCATGAGGAATATATTCCGCAAGAAGCACTGCTTTGCTTGCAGCGCAAGACTGTCAAATTTTCGGACGCCGTAGGCGTTCGAAAATTTGGCTCTTGATCTTGCTTTAAGAATAGTCAGTTTTATCATTCATAAATTATTTAATGATTGTTTTTTTAAAATTACCAGCTAAAAAGCCAGCACGGCTCGCATATGGTACAAATCAAAAGCCCAAAAAGTGGCTTGCTACGCAAGCCACTTTTTGGAGTGGGACTTGGCGGGCTGCCGCCCTCCAAACCTCCCGTAATACACATATAATTAAATGAATTTATTGGAATAATTTGCTAGGTTGGCGCATATGGGCGAAGCACGCAGCAAAGCGCTGCTTTGCTTACAGCGCAAGACTATCAAATTTTCCGATGCCGTAGAGCTGAGTAGCCATCCGAAAATTTGGCCGGTACGGGTAATGGATGTACATGATGATCACGGGGAAGGGGATGCCGCCCTCCAGATAGTCTGCCTATGCATCCACATCAAACCACGGAAAATAAACTTCATCGGCCGCCTTAAAGGTATTGATGTGCAACGGCACTAAATCTTCCAGTGGCTGGTAACCGCCAGCCAGCACAAACATGAGTGGTATTTTAAGCTGCTTGGCCATGGCAAATACCTGCTTGTCACGCTCATAGATCATGGCGGTATCAAACCACACCGAACCAAAACGGTCTTTCTGGTGGCAGTCCATACCGGCCTGATAAATAATCAGGTCGGTTTGCCAGTCCAG
>JASLIR010000145.1 GCA_030152125.1 Alkanindiges sp. | reverse complement strand
CACCACGGCACTGTTACTTACCGCGATACCTGCCACTGCCTGCTGTACGCCACCAAAAGGCTGACGCATGTCTACAGGTTGACGTACCAGATCAGCTTCAGCATCCGCGTCATACGCCCACAGGCCCACCTGCTCTTCATTGATGTATAAGGTGGCTGTACTATCATCCACTGTGCAGTATTCACTTTGTGGCGGGAAGCTTAAGCGGCGTAGCAGATGTGGTGTGCTTAATGGTTTGCCTTGCGAGGCCACCAGCCATTGCTCACCAATCCCTTCTTCCCCTACTAAAAAAGCAAACTGGTGCTGGCTTTCATCCTGATACAGGCAAATACCATCTGCCTTAAAGCTGCGCTTGGGAATATAAACCGGGTTGCTCCACTGCTGGCTAGCGGTATTAAAACCAAAAATAGCCGCCTGCTGCTTTTTCAAGTCAATTGTGGATACCAGTAGCTGCTGACCATTACTGCGATAATCCACACTGCCGAACTGGCCATCCAGCTGTGCCACAGCCGCCAGTTTGTCATCCAGCACTGTTAAACCGTGTGCTGTACTACTAAGCAGCATGCTGGCTTGCGGCCATGCAGCCGCTTGCAGCCATTTGGCATCCTCTACTTTAAAGCTGTTCCCTTTGGAATCAGCCAGCGTTAAGGCTGTTAACGCTAGCGCCACAGGATTTTTTTCTGCCGCCGCCAGCGGGGCTGCTGTAGTGCCAGTATTAGCAACCGGGGCAACTACTTGTGCCGGTACTGTTGTTTTGCGTTCTGGCTGACTACTACAGGCAGCTACACCCAGTAGTGCCACAGCCAATACACTCAGCTTATAAGTTTGCATGTTCATTTATTTCACCACATAAAAAATAAGACCAGTCCCCAAGCCATGCACTGGCATGGCTCAGAGGACGACAAGCTGTGAAGGTCTTAGAAGTGCGTCAGGGTCAGGCCAAGCTTGTAGCTGGGGCCGTACTCTTCGTACTGGGCATTTTGGCTAAGCTGACCGCTGTAGATGTAGTACTTTTCATTGGTCAGGTTCTGAATATCAAAATTCAGGTGCAGGTTTTTAGTAATGGAGAAACGGCTGCTGAAATCGACAAAAATCTGCTTGTCGGCATACAGGTCTTTTTCCGGCTCATCAATCCCAGACACCTCAAACAGGTAAGACGACTTGTAATTGGCTGATATACGCGTGCTGAAACGCTCGTTTTCCCAGCCCAGTAAGGCATTACCTACAACCTTGGACTGGTTGGGTAAATCGATGTCGCGTTTTTCCAGCTTGCCATCCAGCATGCTGTCAATTTCGGCATCAGAGGTACTGAAGGTAGCGTTGGCACCCAGAATCAACCCGTTCCATGGCGCAGGCAGGCTATCCAGTTTTTGCGAGTAAGCTACTTCAAAACCATACAGCTTGGCCTTGTTGCCATTTTTAAAGGACAGGGCTTCCTCATAGTTGGCCCAGCGTCCGGTTCCAGCCAGGTCGGTGTTATAAATGAAGTTGTCGATATTTTTATAGAAAGCGAACAGCGAGATCACACTGGCACGGCCGAGATAATGCTCCACACCCACATCAAAGTTGGAGGATTCCAGCGGCTTTAACTTTGGATTGCCAAACTCGGCTTCCATGTCCTCGGTATTAAGATATACCCCCGGTGCAGCCTGCCCGAAAGTTGGGCGCACTACCGTATTGGTCCAGGCAGCGCGTAATACCGAGCTATCGCTGACCTGATATTTCAGGTGTAAGCCCGGCAACCAGTGGTCATAATCATGTTTTTTCTGCGTGGCACGGATGTCACCATCCTTTAACTCCTGCCCCTGTGCCTTGAACTCGGTTTTTTCATAGCGCAAACCAGCTATCACCCGCAGTTTGTCAAAGTCTACACTGTTCATCACGTAAGCAGACTTGATGTCTTCATTGATTTTAAAATCGTTGATGGCAGACTCTTCATCATCAAAGAAATCCGCGCGATTCAGCCCATTTAATTGCTGGTACACCGTTGCGGTGTTAATGGCCGGGCCAAACTTGCCCAGCTTGTAATTTACATTCCCACTAAACGGATTGGCGGCATCCTCAAAATCGTCAAACACCCAGATATTGGTATCGTTGGTTTTTTCGCGCTGGCTAATTTTCCCACCAAATTTCAGCTGTGCAGCATAGTCAGCCAGGCTATAGTCACGGCTGATATCAAATTTGGCGTTCTTTTCGGTATCTTTGGTAATACCCTGTTCCCACTCCACCTCGTCCAGCTCAAAGTTTTTGCCGTCATAAAAGTCATTTCCGGCAACCACTAGCGGATAGTGGCTGTTATTTACACCCACATTATCAAAATCACCCTTATACACCGCACCGGCAATACCACCCGGATTTTTTTCCGAAGCCTGGCTATAACCCAGTTGGCCTTCAAGCGTCCACAAACCCAGACCCTGCTTGCCACCCAGCACAAAGGATTTTACTTCCTGTGTTTCTATACGGTGTTTTAACTCGCGGAAGCCTTCGGCACTGGCCTTCTCACCCAGCGTCAGTGGCTCTTCAAACTCCACCCCGGCTGCCTGACGGGTTTCGGTATCCTTAAAACGGCTATACAGGGTACGCAGGTAATAGTGACCAGTATCATTTGGCTTAAAATCAAAGTTCAGGCCCGCACCAATACGCTCGCGGCTAATCTCATACTTGCGCATAGCGGTTTCTTCCAGCGCACCTTCATCCCACTTACCGCCGGTTTCCACGTTGTCGGAACCAAACTTGCGGTCCTGCCAGCTAATCGCTGCCGCCACACCAAAGTTGTCCTTGCCGCTACCAATACTGAACTTCTGGCTAGCAGCACCGGACACTTTCGGGCTGTATTTTTCACGGTTGTCGTCATAACTGCCTTCAAGCGTACCGGTATAAAACAGGCCATCATGATCAAAGGCTGACAGGCTTTCCACCTGAATAGTGCCACCCAGTGAGTTGGCATCCTGATCCGGTGTCAGGCTTTTCACCACAGTCAGGGACTGAATCAGCTCCGATGGCAGTACATCCAGCGCCACAGCCCGGCGGTCACTTTCCGGCGCAGGCACCAGCGTGCCATTGATGGTTACGCTGTTTAAATCCGGCCCTAGGCCACGTACCGACACAAAACGCCCTTCACCCTGGTCACGCTCGGTAGATACCCCCGGAATGCGCTGCAAGGCTTCCGCTGCATTATCATCCGGCAACTGGGCAATCGCATCGGCATGCACCACGCTGCTAATCTGGTCAGCACGTTTTTGTTCTTTTAATGCGCTGTCCAGGCTGGCTGCCTGCCCAATAACCTGTACATATTCCACGGCTGGCTCATCGGCATGGCTGAATGCCGCTGCACTCATTGCCAGCACCAGCGTGCTTAATTTAAAACCGAATGCTGTTGTTTTTCGTTGTGCAGCTTTTCGTTCAGATGTTCGTTGAATAGTTTCCATCAAGCAACTCTCCCCCAAAGGCCAATATGGCATTGCTTAGGGGGCACAATAGAAAGCCAATATGTATTCAATGTGACAGGTATCTGATGAAGCCTGCCTAATCGGCTGATTTGCAGGGAGTTGCCAGTCAGCCTGAGCTAATCTGACCTGTCTGGCCGTAATAAATGCAAGCCTTTTAAACCGCAAACTTAAAAAATACAAATTAAATCAATAACATTAGAAATAACGCCAACATTTAGCGTGAGCTAATTTGACCCAGCGCATGCCATCAAACTGTCATCAAAAGCTGCTTTGCTGCAGCTTATTTAGCTAATAGCCCAAAACAATGCCCAAGTTTATCCAGCCTTTCCTCTGGCGTTTTATGCTGCTATTCCTGTGCTGTCAGGCGGGACTACTGCTATACCTGATTTATGGCAGCATTAAACCCGTCATGGACTGGCGCTGGATGGATATTCTGGGTGAAGGTGGCTCTGCGGCACTGGTACTCAGCTGGTTGCTGTTGATGGTACGCGGCCGTCCGGATGGCCGGGTGACCAATTTTTTCTTTATAGGCTTAAGTGCAGTATTTTTTTCCCTGTGGATGGACACGCTGGACGAATTTATCCATATGCCATCGGCCATTATCTGGGACAGCTGGATTGAATCCGCCCCCATGCCAATTGGCTTACTGCTGATTACCAGCGGTATTTTTTTCTGGCATCAGGAGCAGCTGGCCATTTCGCGGCAAATGATTAAACGCGAGCGCCTGTTCCGTGACCATCGCCTGTTTGATGCACTGACCCCACTGGCCGATGCCAACTACTTTAAAACCCAGTTGACACATGCCATGCAGGAAGCACAAGGCAATTCACAGCCTTTATCGGTGATTCTGCTGGATATGCAAGACTTTGAGCAGGTTAACCAGCAGCATGGTTTTGAGGAAGGTAACCGTATTTTACAAACAGTATCGCAACTGCTGATTTTAAACCTGCGCCAGCATGATCTGGTGTGCCGGCTGGCGGCGGATCGTTTTGTGATCATGCTACCCTTTACCGGCTCGCAACTGGCGGCACAAGTGGCGCTGGATCTGGAAAAAGCCATTCAGGCGCAGGCCTATTACCACAGCCAGCACGCCGAAAAAATAAAACTAATAGCCAGAACCACGCACACCCTGGTGCATGCAGAGCAAGCACAGCAGGTGCTTGCCCGCCTGCATACACAACTGGATGAACAAAAGCAGCTTAACCACAGTCAGCGGGCTTATGCATGAGCTATGAATGTGATGATGCCTTTATCGCCGCGCATCATCAGCCCGCCCTGCTGATTGACCTGGCTGCCAGCCATGATATCAACCATCACCGCCTGCTACGCGGCAGCGGTATTTTTCTGGAAGATATTTTAACTGGCCAACGCCTGATCAGCCCACTGCAGTTTCATCAACTTATCAGCAATGCCAGACAGCTGTTCTCCAGTCAGGACATCAGTTTTCTGTTCGGCCAACGCTGCATACTCAGCCCCTTTAATGATGCGGCACAATCCATGCTGTATGCCAGTACCCTGGGCGAGGCCCTGCAACGCTATCAGGAGTTTAGCGCCATCGTTAGCCCCCTGCTTAGCCCACGCCTGTTATTGGGCTCCCAGTATGTGCATATTTACTGGCTGGATGAAAACGACCCACAAAAGCGTTTTCTGGTTGAAGCCGCCATGAGCGCTATCAACCACTTAAGCCGTTATCTGTTTGACAGCAAACTGCCATGGAAATACGAATTTAACCATACTGAACCCGCTTATATTGAGCAGTACTGGGCGCACCTGGGTACCAATTTGCAGTTTGAACGGGCCATGAACATGATGAGCCTGCCTGTCAGTTTTCTTGAGACACCACTTAAAAAATCCTCCAGCACCATTGGTCAGGCTGCCTATCATAAAGCCTGGGCAGACATCGTACAGCGCCAGCTAACGCATAGTTTTCTGGATCAGTTGTATCAATACCTCATGCAAAATATCCGTCATCCCCTAAACCTGGAGACCTGTGCTGAGCACTTTTCCATGAGCCCAGCCAGCCTCAAACGCAAACTGCAAAAGCATGGTAGCCATTTTCAGGCGCAGGTAGATCAGGCCCGTTTGCATACCGCCATCATGCTGTACCGGGTGCAAGGCTATAAAACCGAACAGGTGGCGCAATACCTAAACATTAATGACAGCACCAACTTCCGGCGTGCCTTTAAGCGCTGGAGTGGCTTGTCTATTGATATGGTAAAAATATCTATGCAAAGTGATTAGGATGCCTGAACAATATGAACATAGCTTTATCTCCTACCGGAAACACGAAATACCGGTTTACCCCTCCTTCATTGAAACCAATTTTGATATCTAACGCTTCAATAGCTCCGTATGTAAAACCTTCTATTGCATCCTGAATGTAATCCATAATCCGGAAAGAAATATATTTTTTCCTATCCAAATCGACAAAGCCCTTATCACATGGATTAGTTAAAATATTAGCCATTAACTCTAATTCAATATCCCTAAAACTAATTTTGGACTCGTGAAACGAGGAAATAGTTAACTCAGAATCAAAAAGTTCAAGAAAATTATCACGTGATGATTTCTTCTTATCAAAACTCATCATCCACGCAAGTATTTTAAACTCACGAATTTTTCCATCAACTTCACTGATACCCTGTAAAAATCCGTCTAAAAACGATAGCCTATCTTCAAGAATCTGCATGGTTTCACCTTATTTTATATTTAAAGCAGTTGGGTAGTTTATGAGAGATGCATTTAAGCCAGCGTAGATATGTTAACGATAATGTAATTCACTACCTTATTAACTGCCTCTACTCCCCATTATAGATATTCAAGCTGACATAACATTAAAATATTAGTAATCCTCTATATCACCAATCAACTTCAAGCCATTTGATGCCTAAACACATATGGCGTTACCCCATGCCAGCGCTTAAAGGCATTAATAAAACTGGTGGACTCCGCATAACCCAGTCGCTCGGCAATCTGCTCAATGTTCAGGTCTGCAGATTTTAAAAATTCGTCTGCCAGTGCAATACGCACCTCATCCCTCAACTCGGCAAAAGTTACCCCTTCAGCCTGCAAATGGCGGCGTAGGGTACGCGTGGTCAGGCATAACTCCTGTGCCACCTGTTCCATGCTGGGCATCTGTGCCGATGCCATCGCTAGCCGTTGCCGCACATTTTCAGCCACACCATGCCGCACCCTGCGTGCCTCCAGCAATTGCTGGCACTGTACCAGTGCTGCCTGATAAGCCAGTTCATTGGCTTGTGGTAAAGGCTGCAGCATTTTAGTTCGGTCAAACAGCACCCGGTTACTGCCTGCACTAAACTGTGGGCTAATACGGAAAAAAGGCTGATAGTCACCTAAGTACTCAGGCTGTGCATGTTTAAATTGCACTTGTAGCAGCATCGGTTCCAGGTCATATAAATCCCTTGCTACGGTAATCAGCGCTGCCAGGTCGCGTTCTACAATAAAAGCCGCCAGATGTTCAGGCACATCTTCATCCACACTCAGTATCACCTGTGTTTCATGTGCTGTATCAGAAACCACAAAACGGCTAAAGGCAAAGGTCAGCTTAAAATACTGCAAGCCCGCGGCCATGGCCGTC
>JASLIR010000058.1 GCA_030152125.1 Alkanindiges sp. | reverse complement strand
TGTTTATACAACGCGCCCATTTTTCCATAGGCCAGAAAATCAAAATCCTTTTCATTCTTCTGAGTCAGACAGGTCAATTCATCCATACTTCCGGAAGACAGCACTTTTGCCTGTAGTCCTGAGTTTCGGGGTGGAAAATATAAAACAGCACCCATTTTACTGGCAGCTATTATGGAGCCGTCTTTTTGCTCCTGAATGCAGCGCATGCCAGATGGGGATTTCTTGGCATAACTCAGGATAGCAACCTCAAAACTACTGACTGGTTTACTCCAGCCTGTCAGTTGATTGCCTGAATAAACCGCTTTTTCATAGTCACCACCCAATTGCTTTATAACATTATGATTCGATTGCAAATCATTTGAGCGCACTATAAAAAAAGACTGGTTTGCATGCGTCACAATCACCCGGCCCAGGTCAGTAGTGTAATTTTCTTTAACCTGAAAACTGCCAAGCTGGTCTGCATTCTGTTCAACTATATTAATATACCGGGTACCAGTACCCACCCATTTCGACAGTTGTGCCAGCCGGTATTCACCTACGGGTAGCTTGCCGCTATACACAAAAGTGTTACTGGCTTCATCAAGATTAATCAGGTTTAGCTCGTACGTTTTGTCCCGGCTGGACAAAAAGGGTTTTTCACTCATGCTACTGAGCAAAATCTTGTCATAAGTAGTGTCCGTATTAAACGTAGTGCTGAGTACTACCGGGTATAGTTTTTCATTTTCCTTAGGTGCATCCAGCACACTTTTAGCTGTACCATCAGTCACCAGCATAGGTGTTTTAGGCGCAGTCACACATGCCTGTAACAGCATCCCCGCTACAGCAATAGCTGCACCCTTTAACAGTTTCTCTCTTTTATTCATGTCTTTAACATCAGTGTTATGCAACTGCTGTGAGTATATCGGCAAGTGGATTTAGTCACCAGCATCACACTTTATTTTTAAAGGGAAAACGTTTTTTCGGTGCGGCTTTTCTCCTTTGCATTTGGATGCCTAGACAGCCTAGGATTTCATTCATTATGAAGCCACCCCCGCCATCTCGCACAAACTTTCCAGCTTGCAGTCCAGCCAGGTTTCCCCAGCCAGCAGGTACTGGTCTATTTTAATACGGCTCACCTTGGTCATTTTTTCCAGGGTGCGGACGGAATAACCACCCAGGTAAAAGGCACGTATCCACTGGTATAAATCCGGCCGCGAGTTCTTTAGCAGCGCCATCAGGTTATCAATGGCCAGCAGGGCATCATCATCCAGGGTGCGAACCCGGCTGCTCGCCTGCTGCGCCGTGTTCTGCTTTAAAATGCTATAGGCCGGGGACTCATAGCGCTTTAGCCCGCCGTGGCGCTCGGTGCCGCGCGCCCAGTGGCCCCACTGGGTCAGTTCCTGTTGCATGTGTCGTACTGTCATGTTGTCTGCCTGCCTTTATCTGTTTTGTTATGTGTGATGCTTTAAATGCTGTTGCGGAATACTGTTGTGCGAATGTTTTTAAGGTTTTCTCAAATGTTTTAAGCCTGCTTCACCTGCCGCTGCATACTGATGCGCTGAAAGCACTGCAAATACGTCTCCCCAGCCTGCATGGCCTTGCGTAACTGCCCGTAGCTCACCTGACCACAATACACTTCATGGTCAGCAGGTTCATCATTACCGGAACTGGCCTGTGCGTAGCCCTTAGGGTTACGATAACCAGTATTCACACTGGTCACTACAGGCTTGTGCTGCATGCTTTGCTGCAGCAAACGGGCACGCTGCTGCTTGTCCATAATCCATGCCACCAGCTTGGCCAGCCGCTTGTTGTGGCTTAAGCACTGGCCTTCGTAGTGCGGATTAAACAGCACCAGCGTTTGCTGCAAGGTAGTCTGGTCTATCACCTCTCCGCCTGCCAGTTTTAGCTTGTGGTTGAGGGTAATCAATGCCGGCAGCCACTGCTCCGCGCTGTCAATTAACTCTGTGCCCCCTAAGCCTGTGTCTGCTGCTGTTGCGTCTGCTGCCTGCTTTTCAGCCCCCCCCTGCGTTTTTTTATTTTTCCCTAAAAACTGGTTACTGGTTTTATGGGTAGTGGTTAATGGTTGTTGGTTAGTGGTTGGTTGAGCGGCCTGCTGCAGGCTTGCCGCTGCCGGTATAACGCCTGTTGCCGCGCTGTCAGACAGCACTTGATCATCCGCAGCAAGCGCATGATTGTTTTTTAAATCATCAAATAAATCATTTGCCTGTGTACTACGCTGCTCCACCTTTAAGGCTGCCCGCTTGGCGGCGGATGCCTTGCCCGCGCGCGACTGCTGCTCGCGCTGGGCATGGTAATGCGCTATCTCGCGTTCACAGCGGCGCTGCTTATAAAGGCCATCATCTTCCTCAAAAAACTCGGCCAGAATAAAGCGTAACGCCTGCTGCTCTTCCTCACTGCGGCACAACAGCTTGCGCGCCAGGCGGTTAAAGTCGCGCCCGTCAATGGCGGTTTCGGCGTCGTAGTACATTTCAATCAGGTCACGGTACAGGGCACGCTCTATCAGGTTTAAATGCCGGGTGGCATTATTAAAGTCACCAATATGATGCTGGTAATAATTCATGCCATCCCCTGTCCTGTATTCAGGCTGTTCATAGCACCGGGTGCGGCTAAGGCGTGACCACACAATGCACGCAAGGTCAGGCGTTGCACCCGGCGAAAGTGCAGCACCAGTGTCTCTACTGCTTCCACCCAGAACATTTGCCCATCCAGGCTAATCATCGAATTGGCCTTAATGGCTGCCTGCTGCCATAACAGCAGGCGGGTTGGCGGACTATCTGCCGGGCAGCTATTATTACTATCACCCGGCAATAGGGTAATCTGCCCGCTGTTAAGCCGCACCTGGCTTAAAGCAGGATTGATTGACAGATCCATATTCAGCCCTCGCGGCGCAGGATATAGCGTGCAAAGCAGCCAGCCTGACCCTCATCAGCATTGCGCTCTTTCACACTTTCAATGCAGTAACCGGCCTGGCGCAGCTCGTAAATGCGTGCGCTTAAACGGGTAATCTGGTAACGGCTAAAGGCCTGTAGCGCGGTGATCTCGCCAAACTGTTGCAGGTGCATTAGCACGGTGTCGTTTTGTGTGACCGACTGCGGTACACGCAAGGCCTTTAATAAGGGCCGCGCGGAAGATCCCTCCACGCCCGCATAAACAGGATGCAAATTGCCATTGGCTAATGCCATATGCGCTGGCTGCGCCAAAGTTTCGCTATTAAAATAATGTGTTGCATTGTTAAATTGATTCATGTTTTAATTTCCTTAGTTTGAGATGAGCCTCAATTAGTTTGTTATCTGTGTTCACGCATGGATTTAGAACAAACGCCTAAAAGTCCTCCCTGCTTGCAGCGAGGGCTTTTTTATTGCCAAATCAAATCATTAGCTGCACATTTACAGGGCTTTCCGGCGAATCTTCAACACAATTCACCGGTAGGCCTGGCTGAGGATCTACAGCAACATTCTTATAGTATAAGAATACTAATATTAGTGTCAAGCTAAAATATAAGTAAAAACACTTGACACGATATAAGTTAAATTATATCTTCTGCCGTATAATGACGCAGGACAATGGTGATGCTTAAAGATCGGTTAATTAGTGCGCGTAAAGCCGCACACAAAACTCAAAAAGAAGTTGCAGATGCAGTTAAAGTAACCCAGTCCAACTATAGCCAGCTGGAAACCGGCCGTGCGCAAAGCTCGGCCCACCTGCCGGCTATTGCCAAGTTTCTGGGTGTCAGTGCATACTGGCTGCAAACCGGCAATCATGATGAAGTGCAAAGCAACTTTATTCCGGTAGAAGAATGGGACAGCGAAACCCCGGTTGAAATAGACGAAGTAGCAATACCCTATTACAAAGATTTTTTGTTGGCGTGTGGATCAGGGATGATTGGCGAAGCAATGAAAGACGAATGGCGCCGCTTGCGCATGAGCAAGCAAACACTGAAAAACAAGGGTGTGGAAACTGCCAACGCAGTGGCAATGACTGCCATTGGTGATTCCATGCGCCCCACCATTAACGACAAGGCCACGGTATTTGTGGACATTGGCCGCAACCGCATTAAGGATGGCAAGGTGTTTGCCATTGACCACGGCGGCCTGTTCAAGTTTAAGCGCCTGTATGCCCTGCCCATGGGTGGTGTGCGTATTGTGAGTGACAATGCCGAGGAATACCCGGAAGAACGCCTGACTGCACAGGAAGTGATAGACCAGGAGTTCAAGATTATTGGCTGGGCGTTTAGCTGGCAGACCATGGATAACTGGTGAGGGCTTAAACTGCTCTCACCCAATT
>JASLIR010000021.1 GCA_030152125.1 Alkanindiges sp. | reverse complement strand
ATATAAATTTATTGATCTGTTTTTACGATCAACAAGAATGCAGAAAACTTCTACTTGTCATTTCATGATTATTGATCAAAGTCGCGGATCATCGTTTAAAGTGCAATATGCACTTAGTCTGGGTCGTGGAAAGAAAGGTGCAAGCAAAATATAGAATTGAACTTGGAGTATCAGCAGTAGGGCATGCTATCCCTATAAGTCGAATGATCTGCTCACAGTGAACACTTTAGCCGCATATCAGGATTTGGTTTAGAGTAATCCAAAGGAGTTTTATCGAAGCTAATCTTAATTGGCAACCAATTGGCAACCATAAAGTGTGTTTTTAGAAAAATAATAATTCTCAAAAATATTTTTATTGCTAACTCATTGATTTGTTTGGTCGGAACGGAAGGATTTGAACCTTCGACCCCTTACACCCCATGCAAGTGCGCTACCAGACTGCGCTACGCCCCGAACAAGATGGCTAGTTTAGCGAATTTTGCTAAATTGTCCAGCAGGTCAGGGGCTATAAATGCTGTTTATGCCTGATCAGCGGTGTGTTCGGCTAAATATGCTGCATTTTCCAGCGTACTGAGTTGAATCGTCTGCTGGATTTGCTGTAAGGCATGGAAGATGTCACCAACTGTTTTGGCATTGCCACCGCTTAAGGCCTGCCGCCATTTACGTGCACCGGGCAGGTTTTGGAACAGCCCAAGAATATGGCGGCTAATCAGGCTTAAAGGTAAGCCACTGGCCAGACGTTGCTCTATATAAGGTATAAACTGTTGCATGATGTCCACGCGGTCAGGGCGGGGCTGCTGCCATAAGTCCATACATTGCGCCAGCAGGTAGGGATCATGGTAGGCGGCACGGCCAATCATTACACCATCCACCTGCTGTAAATTGCTGTTGATGGCATCCAGCGTTTGTATGCCGCCGTTAATTTCAATAAATAAATGTGGACGTTCCGTTTTCAGGCGGTATACATCTTCATAGCGTAGTGGCGGGATGTCACGGTTTTCCTTGGGGGAAAGCCCCTGTAACAGCGCAATACGGGCATGCACAATAAAATGCGTACAACCGGTTTGTGCTACGGTATCCACAAAATGCAGCATTTCTTCGTAGCTTTGCATGTTGTCGATGCCGATGCGGTGTTTTACGGTGACAGGAATATTAACTGCCTGCTGCATGGCGGCAATACATTCGGCTACCAGTTCAGGCTCGGCCATCAGGCAGGCACCAATTTTATTGTTTTGTACACGGTCGCTAGGGCAGCCTACATTCAGGTTTACTTCGGCATAGCCCCAGTCCTCGGCTATTTTGCTACAGGTTGCCAGGTCTTGCGGGTTGGAGCCACCTAGTTGCAGTACTAAAGGCTGTTCTGCGGCATCAAAATCCAGATAGCGGTTTTTGTCGCCACGCAAAATTGCACCAGTAGTCACCATTTCACTATAAAGCCAGATGTGCGGATTAAACAGGCGCGCGAATACCCGGTAGTCTCTTGTAGTCCAGTCCATCATGGGGGCGACAGAAATGCGCTGATGAGACTGGATAATAGGAGATACGGTATGTGTACTGGACATTAATCAAGTGCTGCTTAAAAAATAGGCGACTATTCTATAGCGTTAACTATAATGCTTCAACTTAATCCTGCGAATTAAAGCCTAAACCGTATGGGCTGGTGGTTTTAAGTTAACTCTTCCATAGCTGGAGCGGTTTCCGGTTCGGCTTTTTTAGGCGCTAAGGTAATCATCAAAACACCGACAATATTCAGTGCACAACCAAGCCACTGGATCAGGTTCAGGCTTTCACCTAAAAATATCACGGCTAATAATAAGGTCATAATGGGGCCGCCCGCGCTGATGAGTGCAGCCTGGGCCGAACCAATACGGGCAATACCCTGCATTAATAAGGTAGCTGGCAGTACGGTGGAGAAAATTCCCAGTGCCAGTCCAAACCATAAGGCTTCTGTAGGTAATTGCTGGATGTGCTGTATGGGATGCTCATTGATCAGTAAGTAATGTGCTACCGAGACAATACAGGCAATACTCATGGCGAGGCCGGTAAAGCGCCAGCTGCCAAAGCGCTTGATCATGGTGGGTGTCATGACCAGATACAGTGCGTAAGCAATGGCCCCGGTAAATACCAGCGAGCTACCCAGCAATATATTGTTGGACATCAGTGCATGCCAGCCTTCACCCAGCACCACAATCACCGTGCCGCCATAACTGAGCAAAATGGCCAGCCATGTCCGTGCTTCAATTTTCTTCTTATATATAGCAGCGGTGGTCAACACGGTAAGGGTAGGGTAGAGGAACAGGATAATGCGTTCCAGCGAGGCGCTAATAAACATCAGGCCAATAAAATCCAGGATACTGGCCAGGTAATAGCCAACAAAGCCAGCGATCAGCAGTAATCCCCAGTCTTGCCATGTGGTTTTGGCCGGTGATCTGGAGAGTAAGGCAATTAAAATAAAGAAGGGCAGTGCTGTTGCCATACGCATGGCCAGAACGGTGACTGCATCGGCATCTGGGCTTAGATTGTAAAGATGTTTGATCAGAATGGCCTTGATTGCAAATAAGATAGCAGAAAGCAGGACGCATAAAGAACCAAACAGTGCAGCAGTCTGTAAGCCGGATTTAGACATAAAAAGCATTAAATAAATTACATAATCAATAGTATAAGCATATTTTTAGGCGTATTTCCTGCTGTTCTACTTAGGTCGAATGTTTATTTTTGAATGGATCAGTTAAGTGGATGATGACAATATGTATTTTCACTTTTTGAAAAATAATTGGTATTCATTAAAAAAATAGTAGATACAAATTTTCATGATTTAGAGTACAATCACTCGCCTTTTATGGAACTTACTGGGGGAAGCTTCATACCCGAAGCTTTTGCAGACACAAAAACCAGCTTGAGGATCTCTCATGCAGATCGGAATTCCAGCCGAAACAGTTGCCAACGAAACACGCGTTGCCGCGACTCCCGAAACGGTTAAAAAATTAACCGCAAGTGGCCACACCGTTGTGATCCAACGTGGTGCCGGCGTTAAAGCCGCTTATATTGACAGTGCTTATGAGCAAGCGGGTGCAACACTTACAGATAATGCCTACACTGGTAGCCAGATTATTCTGAAAGTACGTGCGCCTCATGGTGACGAGATTAAACAGCTCGATGCCAATGCGATTGTTGTAGCGACTTTCGATCCGTACCGTAATCCAGAGCTGGATGCGTTTGCGGCACAGCAAGTTTCTTCATTTGCACTGGAACTGTTACCGCGCACACTGTCCCGTGCGCAAAATATGGACGTACTGTCTTCACAGGCCAACCTGGCAGGCTATAAGTCTGTGCTGCTGGCTGCTGCTGAATACCAGCGCATGTTCCCAATGCTGATGACTGCGGCAGGTACTGTTAAACCTGCACGCGTGGTGATCATGGGTGTTGGTGTTGCCGGCCTGCAGGCCATTGCAACTGCCAAGCGCCTGGGCGCAGTGGTTGAAGCGACAGATTTGCGTCCGACTGCAAAGGAGCAGGTGGAGTCTCTGGGTGGTAAATGGTTGGACGTGCCAATGTCTGACGAAGAAAAAACCCGTGCTGCCGAAGCTGCCAAGAGCGGTTATGGCTGGACCCCAGGTGAACAGTATATTAAAGACCAGGCCGCTATTGTGGACAAAGCCGTATCCAATGCGGATATCGTGATTACCACAGCGCTGATTCCTGGCCGCAATGCACCGCGCCTGATCAAGGCAGAAACCGTGGCTAAAATGAAGCCGGGTTCTGTGATTCTGGACATGGCGGTAGAAACCGGTGGTAACGTTGAAGGCTCCAAAGTAGGTGAAACCGTATTCACCGAAAACGGTGTGAAGATTCTGGGTATTCCAAATATTCCGGCCACACTGTCAACCGAAGCCTCTGCTTTATATGCGCGTAATGTATTGAATTTCGTAGTTACCCTGTTTGATAAAGAAGGTAATCTGGTACTGAGCCAGGAAGATGAAATTCAAAAAGCCCTGCTTGTAACCCACGGCGGCCAAGTGCTGCTGAAACGCGGTTAAGGAGTTATTTCCATGGTAGAAACTATAACCATTTTCGTACTGGCCATTTTTGTTGGCTACTACGTGGTTTGGGGGGTAACTCCTGCGCTGCATACCCCGTTGATGGCGGTAACCAATGCACTGTCCTCCATTATTGTGGTGGGTGCAATGATTCAGACCGTTGGCCTGCCTGGCCTGGTGGATGCCAATGTGGCGTTCCAGAGCATTAATGTGGTGAGCATCCTGGGTGCAATTGCCGTATTTTTGGCAAGTATCAATATTTTTGGTGGCTTTGCAGTAACAGCGCGTATGCTGGAAATGTTTAAGCCAAAACAAAAGAAAGCGGCAAAAGAGTAAGGGGCGTTATCCATGGAATTTATTCGTGACAACGCCAACTGGTTTTACTTAATTGGCGCGATTCTATTTATTTTGACCCTACGTGGTTTGTCGGGTCCTAAAACAGCGATTGCTGGTAACCGCTACGGCATGATCGCGATGGCGATTGCTGTATTAAGCACGTTCTTCGTGGCTGAACATCCGGTAATCTGGCTGATTCTGGCTGCCATGGCAGCTGGTGCAGTGGTGGGTATTGCGCGTGCACGTACTGTACCAATGACGCAAATGCCGGAAACTGTTGCCTTAATGCACTCCTTGGTGGGTTTGGCTGCGGTATTGATTGCGGTTGCAGCGATTCTGCACAACAACAAACTGGTTGAGTTGTTTGCTACCGATGCAGCAGCACTGGAAGCGGCAGGCGTGCATGCACCGCACATGAACCAGGTTCATTTGTTTGAACTGTTTGTGGGCTGTTTCGTTGGTGCGATTACCTTTACAGCGTCCGTATTTGCTTACGGTAAGCTGGCTGCCAAAAAATGGGCAAAAACCATTAAAGGTGGCTGGGTTAAACCGCTTCAGGCGACTATTTTTATTGCCATGCTGGTGTGTGGCGGTATCTTCTTTACCACCAATAGTATGCCTGCATTCTGGGCCATGACTGGCCTTGCACTGGCCTTTGGCTGGGTGTGGATTGCGCCAGTTGGCGGCGGCGACATGCCGGTTGTGGTATCCCTGCTGAACTCTTTCTCTGGCTGGGCTGCTGCGGGTATCGGTTTTACCCTTGAAAACAACATGCTGATTGTAGCTGGTTCGCTGGTAGGTTCTTCCGGTGCGATTCTGTCCTACATTATGTGTAAGGCGATGAACCGCTCCATCATCAACGTACTGTTTGGTGGTATTTCTGCTGGCCCGGCTGCAACTGCTGCAGCGGGTGAAG
>JASLIR010000438.1 GCA_030152125.1 Alkanindiges sp. | reverse complement strand
GGCAGTTTTTGCACCGCCCCCTGTTGGCAAATCCCGCACATGCCCCACGCTGGACTTCACGATATATTCCGGGCCCAGATATTTGTTGATAGTCTTGGCCTTGGCAGGCGACTCCACAATCACCAGCGCACGGGCTTTTTTCAAGGGTTTCTTGTCCGCCTCATCATCGTACGATGTTTTGGTGGTGGCTGCTCGGCGGCCTGCTTTAACCGTGTTTTTGGTAGTCGAGCGTGGAGCTGTTGGCATGGTGGCTATCGTATTCCCATTCATTGCACCCCTTGCAGGGCGCTCATATTAAATCTGTTATTACCAGCTGTTTAAGACATCTGCGCCAGTTTCATTAGGTCGCTTTTCATCTTTTCAAGTTGCGTACCATGCAAATCAGCATCTTCATCCCAGTAGATACCCGCACAGTTTGCCTGCAATTCAACCGCATATACACCTTCTAAATCCAAAGTATAATGGTTGAACTGCGGGTTGCCTGTTTGCACCTGCAACTGTTTATCTTTTAGTAAGGCCTGCATTAAAGGTAATTGTGCTTCCGGTAACAGCACACTATAAAACGCCACCATACCACCGGGTTTACCTGAGGGCGTGGTGTGGTGAATCCAGGCTGGTGCAGGCATCAGGCGTGGATGCAAGCCCATTTTACGGCCACGCTCACGCATCAGCCCCAGCGCTTTTTCACGCGGACTGACACGCAGCCCCATAATCGAGCCCAGAATAAACAGGACAATAAATCCAATCACCCAATATGCCGTATTACTCATACACGCTTACTCAATAGCTACTGTAATGCAGGCAATATAACCTCAAGACCAGCCAGAACCAGCTGAATTTGACCTTAAGAATAGCTTACTATTAATTAGCTTGCCCAAGCTGCGCATTAAAAACAAGCAGGATTTGCTGTTTATGCCAATTAATTCGCATTACAGGCCAACAGAGTCACATATCGGCCAACTGGCAATCAACCAATCACTGAACAGCCAAGTGATAGCTAGCCACTAATTTTCTGTATCAACTGCTGTGCTACAGCCTTGCATACCGCTTCAGGAAAGCCACTCAAGCCCGGAATATCATTGCTTTCCAGTAAATGGTACTCACCCTGCCTGTCCTCCAGGAAATCCAGCCCCAGCACATCAGCCTGCAAATGCTGCATGGCTGCCCGCGTTTGGCGTTTTAACTCGGCTGGCACATCAATCAACTGGAAGGATAGCGTGTCCACATTGGCCTTCCAGCGTGCACCCTGACGCGACATCGCCCAAAACTGTTCACCTACCGCAAGACAACGGATATCCCGCACATAATCAATATAAGGCTCTACCGTCACGTAGTGGTCGGCAATAAAACTGATGTCCTTGATATCGGACCATGCGCTGTCATCGCTTACCAGTGCCTTGCCATAGCCACCATGGAAATTGCCCATTTTCACCACCGCAGGCAACGCCGGCTCAAAAGACGACAGGATATGCTCACCCAGCGCATAAATCATGTCCGGGATTGTTAAGCCAGCCTCACTCAGCTCGGCATACATGGACAGGCGGTCATAGCCGCGTAACAGGGTTTGGGCGGAATTGACACAGGGAATTTTTGCCAGCCGGATCAGCTCCAGTACATGGCGGTGACTTTCATGCGGCTTGACGGCACCCAGCCGCCATAGCACAGCATCTACCCGGATCGTACCAGCACCATCACGCAACCATAAACGCCCGTCTATGAATAGCCATTGCGAGGTTTGCAAGCGGCGGTAAAACACCTCATGACCGGGGAAATACTGCTGCCAGTATTGCTCGCCATTCACCACAATAATATTTGCCATGCTTTGTCCTGCTCATATCTCTATTTTTTATCTATTTATATAGTTTGTAGAATTTAAAAGGCTTGGGCCACACTTCCCGTGGCTTAAAGGCAATCGCCACTTCAGCCTGCCCCAGGGCAGACTCCGTCAGCACCACATTAGCTTCAAACTGTTTGGCGGTTTCAAACTCTTTGTCGTTTACCCGGCATATCACTTTATAAAAGGGACCGGATAGCCATTCGGCAATTTCTGGCGTGTCTTTAAACTTTAAATAGGCGGCCAGCGAAGCATGCGCTGCAGCCAAAATGGCAAATCCTTCCGGAACACTGTCTTTAATTAAAATATACATTTTCATGCTAATTATCTTTAACGCATATTATTTGACAAGCCGCATCCATCTAATAATGCGGCGGTACTTCCTGCTGGGGATCAAAGGCTTCCACACCGCCCTCACCCTGTTGCGTCGCTTCAACCCGGCGGTATAGCAACTGCATTTGCAGCTGTAAATCACTTAGTTGCTGGTTCTGGCTGATCACCAGCTGGTTGAGCGATTCCACTAAATCATCCAAAAATGCAACTTTCACTTGCAAATCGTCGATTCGTGCGGACAATGTGGCCTCAAGAATACTGCTATCATTGTTCATTTTTTTGCACTCCTCGGAATTTTCTGGAATCACCTGTTATGGCACTCATCAGCTTACGCGACATTCAACTGGCCTTTGGCGGCCCTTCACTGCTAAACGGCGCGTCGCTCAGCATCGAGCGCGGGGAACGGGTGTGTATCATCGGCCGCAACGGTGAAGGTAAATCCACCCTGCTGAAGCTGGTGAATGGTAGTTTAACGGCCGACAGCGGCGAAGTCAGCAAAATAAATGGCTTGCGCATTGCCATGCTGGAACAGGACGTACCGATGTCCTCCGGTATTGTGGCAGATATTGTGGCTTCCGGCGCGGGTGATGTGGCACAGGTGCTGATTGACTACCACCATGCCAGCGATGCCTGCGTGGCCGGCGACATGGATGCCTGCGAACGCATGGGCGATTTGCAGAGCAAGATGGATGACATGGATGGCTGGTCGCTGGAGCGTCAGGTGGACACCATTCTGGCCAAAATGAACATGGACGGCAGCATGGACCTGGCCGACCTGTCCGGTGGCCGTAAGCGCCGTGTGCTGCTGGCGCGCGCGCTACTGACCCAGCCGGACGTACTGCTGCTGGACGAGCCGACTAACCATCTGGATGTAGAAAGCATTGAATGGCTGGAACAGTTCCTGCTGGACTGGCCCAACCTGACCCTGCTGTTTATTTCGCATGACCGGGCCTTTGTAGACCGCATTGCCACCCGTATTGTCGAGCTGGACCGCGGCATCCTGCGCAGTTATGAAGGCAACTATGCGCGCTATCTGGAACTGAAAGAACAGCAACTGGAAGCCGAAGAAAAGCAGAACGCCAACTTTGATAAAAAACTGGCAGAAGAAGAAGTATGGATTCGTCAGGGCATCAAGGCCCGCCGTACCCGTAACGAAGGCCGTGTGCGTGCATTAAAAGCACTGCGTGACGAATTCAAGGCACGCCGCAGCCAGCAGGGCTCGGTGAAT
>JASLIR010000396.1 GCA_030152125.1 Alkanindiges sp. | reverse complement strand
GATTGTAAAAGCAAGCTTTAAAAAGCTTCCATTTCTGTTGTTTTTTGTTAAACTCCAAATCAATCAAAAGGGATCTATTGATAAAGTAATGCTGAAGCATCTGTTAACGCGTTGTAAAAAATCTGGGGGACAGTGCCATGTAATTATGTGTGCTGCTGTTCTGCTGCCAGCTACTTTAACGCATGCTGGCAATGTCTACACGTTTAAAAACAAGGATGGCGAAACGCTGCTGACCAATGTGGTCGATAAAAAACGTAATCCATCCGGTGACCAGTTTCAGGAATATACCACACGGGTTAAAGTAACTTATTATGCCGACACCAATGTGCATAGCTACAATAACTGGGGTGGTACTGAAGCAGCAGTGTATCCAAGTTTCAGCAAAAACAAGAATGCCTACGATAGTTATATTTCCCAGGCTGCCAGCAGCTATCAGCTGGATCATGGCCTGATTAAAGCCATTATGCATACCGAATCCGGCTTTAACCCCAATGCCCGCTCCCCGGTGGGTGCCCAGGGCTTAATGCAGCTGATGCCTGCCACTGCCCGCCGCTTTTCTGTAGGCAATGCACTGGACCCGCAGCAGAACATTGAGGGTGGTGCCAAATATCTGAGCTGGTTATTAAAGCGTTTTAACTATAATACCGAGCTGGCGCTGGCCGCCTATAACGCTGGTGAAGGCAATGTAGATAAATACCGGGGCATTCCCCCTTTCCGTGAAACACAAGATTATGTGCGCCGGGTAATGAGTCGCTACCGCAACCTGTATGCTGCTGGCTTGGGAAGCAATAATAGTAGTAGTACCCCCGCTAGCAGTAACTACAGCGCCAGTAACTATAGTAGTAATAGTGCCGGCAGTTATAGCAATAATAATGGCAGCTACAGTATAAATGGTGCCAAGGCCACTATGCAGGTGAGCAATAATATTGCCGATAACAGCAACCCGAATGCCATGCTGTCCAGTTCCGATCCTAAAACCTACGTCACCGAAAACGCCTACACCTCTTCCTCCATTAGCCATTAGCAGCCGGACCGGAATGCCCACTAACCAGGCTGACCTGCTGTCATTGTTCTGTAGGCGTTTGATTGTTCTTTCTTAGCTCAGGCTTAGTTCTTTCAATATTTATCTGCTTTTGCGGCTATCATTGCAGTTCGCGCATTGAAAAATAACCATAAAGCTCTACCTTATAAACTACGAAGGTGACACGTCTCGTCGCGTGTCCAGTTTACGCACATAGTTTATAAGAGGAATGCGTCCATGATGCGGATTGGTTTGTTCTTGCTGACCAACCTCGCGGTTCTCGTCGTTGTTGGTATTATTTTATCGGTACTGGGCGTGGGGTCTACCCATAGCGCTGGTGGGCTAAACTACGTCAACCTGCTGGTATTCTGTTTTGTCTTTGGTATGGTCGGGTCTTTTATTTCCCTGCTGTTATCCAAGTTTATTGCCAAAAAAAGTACTGGTACCCAGATTATTCAAAGCCCACAAAACGCTGCCGAACAATGGCTGCTGAGCACGGTGGCCGAATTATCCAGCCGTGCCGGTATTAAAATGCCGGAAGTTGGTATTTTCCCAAGTTATCAGTCCAATGCCTTTGCCACTGGCTGGAACAAGAATGCGGCACTGGTCGCGGTATCCAGCGGCCTGCTGGAACGCATGAATAAAGATGAACTACGCGCTGTACTGGCGCACGAAATTGGTCACGTCGCCAATGGTGACATGGTGACCATGGCGCTGATTCAGGGTGTGGTGAACACCTTTGTGATGTTCTTTGCCCGTATCATTGGTAACTTTGTCGATCGCGTGGTATTTAAAAACGAAAGCGATGGCCCCGGCATTGCCTATTTTATTACCAGTTTTGTGATGGATATTGTGCTGGGTATGCTGGCCAATGCCATTACCATGTGGTTCTCGCGTCGCCGTGAATTCCGTGCCGACGAAGCAGGTGCCCGTTTGGCTGGCAAGCAAGCCATGATCTCTGCTTTACAGCGCCTGAAGAACGAGCAGGAAATGCCGGACCAGATGCCACAGGAAATGAAAGCCTTTGCGCTGAGTGCCGGTAAAGAAAAAAGCTTCAGTATGGCGGCCTTGTTCCATAGCCACCCTACCATCGAACAGCGGGTAGCTGCGCTGCAGCAGTTAAACGTCCAATAATAAGACCATTGCCTCATCGTGAGGCAGTTAGCAAAAATGCCCCGCAGTGCGGGGCATTTTCTTTGGCCTCGTATAAGTTATGTAACACAAAGCGCAAATATTAAATGAATCTTAAATTTTATGACCCAAAAATTGATTTTCAATAACAAACCGAACAATTCCAGCCTGTCTTTTTCACATCTGCAGCAGGAAAATCGCTGCTAAATCCATACAGCAAACATAGATGCACAGAAAATGAATAGTTTGGTCAAACAACAGCTTTCCATTATTCGCGGCCAGCACCAGCCCTCACTACTTAAACACGAAGTGCTTGCTGACCTGCTTGAGCACACAGCCGGCCAGTATCCACAACACACTGCGCTGATTTTTGCTGAAGAACACATCAGCTACCAGACCTTAAACCAGCGTGCCGACCTGATTGCACACCACTTAATAGCCCAAGGTGTACAACCCGGGCATATTCTAGGCTTATGGCTACCCCGTGGTATCGATTTGCTGGTGGCACAAGCCGGTATTGCCAAGGCAGGCGCTGCCTGGCTGCCATTTGACATGGATGTACCTGTAGAGCGTATAGCAGTATGCCTGGATGATGCCAGCGCGGTTGGCATTATCACTGCACCCGCATGGCATCAGGAACTTGCCCACCTAACCCAACCCGTATGGACAGACCAGCAATTGTTACAGGCTGTGGAGGCGCCCCTGCTGAAACAGCGCGGCCAGTCTTCTGACCCCGCCTATGTGATTTATACCTCCGGCTCTACTGGCAAACCCAAAGGTATTGTTATTAACCAGGGTAGCATTTGTCATTTCCTGCGCAGCGAAAATGCCGTGCTGGGGGTCCGCCACGCTGACAAGGTTTATCAGGGCTTTTCGGTAGCCTTTGATATGTCCTTTGAGGAAATATGGATTTCCTACCTGGTGGGTGCCACGCTGTGGATTGCGCCCAAAGCGCTGGTGACGGACCCGGAACAGCTAACCCAGGCATTACTGGTGCAGGATATTACGGTACTGCATGCAGTGCCTACCCTGCTGGCACTGTTCCCGCAGGATGTGCCCAACTTGCGCATTATTAACCTGGGCGGCGAAATGTGCCCGGAAGCCCTGGTAGAGCGCTGGGCGCTGCCGCAGCACCAGCTGTTTAATACCTATGGCCCAACCGAAGCCACCGTGTCTGCCAGCCTGGCTCAACTGCAAGCAGGGCAGCCAGTAACCATCGGTACCCCCTTACCCAACTATGGCCTGCTGGTCATGAGTGAGGAGCATAAACTGCTGCCGCAGGGTGAAACGGGTGAACTATGCATTTTTGGCCCCGGTGTAGCGCAGGGCTATCTGGGTCGGCCCGAACTTACCACAGAAAAATTTATTGAAAACCCATGGGCGATTCACGACGATGAAAAGCGCCTGTACCGCACTGGTGATCTGGCCCGGCTGGATGAGCAAGGGCAAATCCAGTGCCTGGGTCGCGCTGATGATCAGGTGAAAATTCGTGGTTTCCGGGTGGAGCTGGGCGAAATTGAAGCTGCGCTATGTGACCAGGCTGGTATTGGTACTGCTGCCGTGATCTTGCGTCACGAAGACGGCATGCAGCAGTTGATTGCCTTTGTAGTACCCGATAGCGAAGACCTGGGCAGCATAGATATCAAAAGCCTGCGCAGTGCATTAAAAGCACGCCTGCCGGCCTATATGATTCCTAACCGCATTGAGGCCATTGCCCAGGTACCACGCCTGCTGTCCGGCAAAATTGACCGTAAAGCCCTGCAAATACTGCCGCTGCATGGCATTGCCGACCATACCGCATCGGATGAGGCACAAAACCCGGCGGAAGACATCCTGTTTGCTATTCTGGCACAACTGTTTCCCAATCAGCCGATTCAGCTAAATGCCGATTTTTTTGATGATATGGGCGGGCACTCGCTGCTGGCAGCAGTATTGATTTCACGCCTGCGCGAACATGCCCAGTACAGTCACCTGACCATCCAGCATATTTATCAGGCCCGCCGTGTAGGGCTGATTGCGCAGGTGATGCTGGACCAGCCTCTAAGCAGGCAGCCATCCAGCCATGTATTTGATCAGGGCAGCCAGCAAAATGCCCGTCATCGTTTCTACTGTGGGCTGGCCCAGCTACTGGTTATTCCACTGCTGATCAGCATTAATATTCTGCAATGGCTGGCACCGTTTTTTACCTATCACTACCTGACCGGTGGGCCAAATGACCATATTTCACATGCCATTGCGGCATCACTGGCTGTATATGTATTCAGCATTGTGCTGGGCTTTGCCATCTCCATCAGCAGCAAACGCCTGCTAACCAGTGGCATTAAAGCTGGCCGTTACCCCTTATGGGGCATCACTTATTTTCGCTGGTGGCTGGCAGACCGTTTAACCGACATTAGCCCCATGTACCTGCTGTCCGGTTCCAGCCTTAACAATCTGTATCTGCGCTGTCTGGGTGCCAAAATCGGCCATGACGTGAATATTGGCTTGGTCTATGTGCGTATGCCGGCACTGTTAAGGGTGGACGATGGCGTCAGCATTGGCGCGCATGTAAACCTGGAAAACGCCAAGGTTGAACATGGGCATCTGGTACTGGGCAGCATTCACCTGCAACAGGACTGTTATGTGGGCTCGTATGCCGTGATTGAAGAGAACTGTAGCTTGGCACCGCATGCACATTTAAATGCACTCTCCGCACTGCCTTATGGCCAAAGCATTCCACAGCATGAAATATGGGATGGTGCACCGGCACACAAAACCGGACTATTTGACCCTGCCCAGCAACCGGCACGCCCTGCGTTGAGCAAAAAGCGCGAATACGCAGAATATGCCTACTATGCCCTGAGTGCACTGCTTATATCCTGTATCTTTTTTATTCCCATTTTCCCCAGCTTTATCATTGTCGACTGGCTGGATGTGGCACTGTTTCAAACCGTAGGTGTTAGCGAAAGCCACCTGCAAACCGCCCTGTACTATTTCCTGCTGGCCATTCC
>JASLIR010000379.1 GCA_030152125.1 Alkanindiges sp. | reverse complement strand
GAACCAGGCCTGAATGTGCCAACATTTGCCCGAAATGCTATGATTAATTAATCTACAAGATGTAGTGTTTATACTGAATAAAAGGGGGAATTTTATGAAAAGTATGCATGCGCAACGTGGTTTATCATACTGGGGGGTGATGTTTGGTATCCTGTTCCTGGTGTTTATCGTTAAGGCAGCAACGGTGACATGGCCGGTATACTGGGATAATCAGGTTATTAACCAGATTATTACTGAACGGCTGAAGGTTATGGATGAGAAAACCACACCTGAACAGTTTAAGAAAGGTGCAAATGAGCAGTTTGGCATGAACAATATCCGTGATTTGAAGTTTGTGGATATTGCGAAAGTGACCAGCAATGGTGCCCTGATCGTAGAGACGGATTATGAAGTGCGCCAGCCTTTTATTGCCAATGTTGATATTGTAATGAGTTTCAAGAAAAAGTTTGATCAGCGAGTTGTTAAATCCGGTGAATGATTCCAGGTTTTTCTCGCGTATCGGCTATGAGTTTAAAAACTCTGCGCTGTTAAAGCAGGCGCTGACTCATCGTTCGGTCAGTCAGCGGCATAATTACGAACGTCTTGAGTTTTTGGGTGATGCACTATTAGGTGTGATTATTGCCCAGTATTTGTATGATAAGTATCCTGGTGAGCAGGAAGGCCGCTTAACCCGCATGCGCGCTACGCTGGTACGCCAGGAGTCATTGGCGGCGATTGCCCGTGATTTACAGTTGGGTCAGGTGCTCATTCTCAGTACGGGTGAAATGAAAAGCGGTGGTCATCATCGTGAGTCGATTCTGGCTGATGCGGTAGAAGCGCTGATAGGTGCCATTTATCTGGACTGTAATGATCTGGAAGTGGTGCGCAGTGTTATTCTAAACTGGTATACCCCGTATTCACAGGATCTGATTCCCAGTGACGCCCTGAAAGACCCGAAAACCCGTTTACAGGAATATTTGCAGGGCAGGCATTTGCCATTGCCGGAATACAAGCTGATAGAAGTCCGTGGGGAAGCACCCTATCAGCATTTTACCATCCACTGTCAGGTGATTAACGTACCTACAGCCACCGGGCAGGGTGCCAGCCGCCGTAGTGCAGAGCAGACAGCCGCCAGTATTATCCTCAAGCATATCGAGCAACAAAGCGCATGAGCAAACCAAATGTGCCGGACACGGCACAACAGACCTCCGAACCCGCATCTAGTGAACAGCAGGATGCGATAAACCAGTTTTTTGGTGGGGCTGAAAAAAGCATTCCTGCTGATTTCCGCTGTGGTTTTGTGGCCATTGTTGGTCGTCCCAATGTGGGCAAGTCAACCCTGATGAATCACTTGCTGGGACAAAAGCTGTCTATTACGTCACGCAAGCCGCAAACCACACGGCATAAAATTGTGGGTATTGATACCCGTGACAATGTACAGGCGGTGTATGTGGATACACCGGGCATGCACAAAAAAGAGGTGCGTGCCATTAACCGCATGATGAACAAGGCGGCTAACTCTGCCTTGCGTGATGTAAACCTGGTGCTGTTTGTGGTAGATGCCTTTAAGTGGACTACCGATGATGAGCTGGTACTGGAAAAGCTGGTCAATGCAGAAATGCCTGTGGTCATGGTTATCAACAAAGTGGATACCGTGGAAGAGAAGCGAGAACTGCTACCATTGATTGAGCGCCATGGGCAGCGTATGCAGTTTAGCGATATTGTGCCTATTTCTGCCTTACGCGGGGCTAATCTTGATCATTTGCGTGATGTGATTGCCAAATATCTGCCTTTTGCCCCGCCAATGTATGATTTGAATCAGTTAACGGATCGTTCCGAGCGTTTTCTGGCCAGTGAAATTGTGCGTGAAAAAATCATGCGCCAATTGGGTGAAGAGCTACCGTATGAGCTGACGGTGCAAATTGAAAGCTTTAAGGATGAGCCCGCAGCGCTGAACGAAAAAACCGGTAAAATGAAAGCAGCCTGCCTGTACATTGACGCTACTATTTTTGTGGAGCGTCAGGGACAGAAAGTGATTGTGATTGGTGATAAAGGTGCCAAACTGAAACAGATTGGTATGGATGCCCGTGCCGATATGGAAAAAATGTTTGAACAAAAGGTAATGCTGACCCTGTGGGTGAAGATTAAAGGTGGCTGGTCTGATGATGAGCGCGCCTTAAAGAGCCTGGGTTACGGCGATATCTAAGTGACTGGCCCTGCCAGTTTTTTCACAATGTTAGACGTTGGGTTAGGCATATGAGAAAAGTTCTGGCGGTTGGTCTGTTGCTTGTAATGGCTTTGTCATTACAGGCTTGCCTGGTTACTAAAATTGTCACTGTTCCGGTAAAAGTAGCCTATGGCACCACCAAAGCAGTGGTAAAAGGTACGGTTGCCGTGGCTGGTGCGGTTATTCCTGATGGGGATGATGACGATAAAAAGAAAGAGGCTGATAAGGACAAGCAATAAAGGTGTCTGGTTTATACAGTCGCTTTTTGAAGTAACTTCGTTGCCGGTCAGTGTACTGGTATCATTCAGGCCTGATAAAGCCTGCATTAGATAGTTTAGTTAGATGGTAAGGGTGGCATGCGTCAGCAAGTTTTACATGGATATGTATTACATCAGCGGCCTTACCGGGAAAATAGCCGGCTGGTACATTTGCTGACACTGGAGTATGGCCGGGTAGATGGTGTGTTGCGTCAAAGCCCGCCCCCGTTATACCAGCCTATTTTATTGTATGCATCGGGAAAATCGGCGCTCAAATCGTTTAGTAAACTGGAATGGGTTGGTGCGCCCAAACACCTGCAGGGCACTGCATTATTTGCCGGTTTTTATGCCAATGAACTACTGGTACGGCTGGCTCCGCTGGAAGAGCCATCACCGCAGCTGTTTGCTGCTTATGGAAAATTGCTGGAAGACTTGCAACAGTTACCTGCTGACGACCCCGGGCGTTATCAGTTAATGTGTGCGTTACGCCAGTTTGAGCGGGTACTGCTGGCTGAGCTTGGATATGCCATCCGTTTTGATGTGGATGCGCTGGGACTCACCATTCAGCCGGCACAATATTACCGTTACGATTTAGGTGAGGGCTTTAACCGCTCTACAAGTGGCGAACTGGGTAGCCGGTTGCTTGCTTTAAGCCCGTCAGCCGAAGTGCTATCGGCGGATGCGGTGGCAATCCTGACCCGTATTTACCGGCGGGTGATTAGTGCCTTGCTGGGGGATCGCCCGCTTAAAAGCCGTGAATTATGGATTGCCAGTCAGGCCAGTAGTACTGCGCAGGCTGGAAAGCCCGGAAAGTGATAACAGATAAAAGGTATGATGATCGCATGAGTATTTTATTGGGCGTTAATATTGACCACGTGGCAACCCTGCGTCAGGCACGTGGTACGGTATATCCTGATCCGGTGCAGGCCGCGCTGCTGTGTGAGGAAGCCGGTGCAGATGGTATTACCCTGCATTTGCGTGAAGACCGCCGTCATATTCAGGATGCGGATGTACGCCGTATGCGCCCCTTGCTAAAAACCCGTATGAACCTGGAAATTGCTGTAACCGGGTTTATGCTGGATTTTGCCTGCGAAATTAAACCGCAGCATGTGTGTCTGGTGCCGGAAAAGCGTGAAGAACTGACCACTGAGGGTGGTCTGGATGTGGCTGGGCAAATTGAAAAGATTAAGGCTGCAACCAGCAAACTGACTCAGGCTGGCTGTGAGGTATCACTGTTTATTGACCCGGACCCATTGCAGATTGATGCTGCCATTGCCTGCGGTGCGCCGGTGATTGAGTTGCATACCGGTGCTTATGCTGAAGCGCAGGGCACGCATGTGGCGTTTGAGCTACAGCGTATTATTGATGCGGTGGCCTATGCCCAAGGCCGCCTGATTGTAAACGCTGGTCATGGTTTAAACCTGCAGAATGTAGCACCCATAGCGGCTATTCCTGCCATCCACGAGCTGAATATTGGTCATGCGTTGATTGCAGATAGCGTATTTGTTGGGCTGGCACAGGCAGTTAAAAACATGAAGCTGGCTATGCAAGTTGCGCAGGCTGCATCCGGCCGTTAAGCCGGAATTGTTATGTATGAGTTATAAGACATAGATGAATGCGATTGCTGATTTATTAAAGCCGGTACATGATTTTTTAGGTTGCAGAACACCAGAGGCATGGTTGCAGGCGGCTAGTCAGCCTGAACATGTGGGACTGATTATTCAGGATCATGCCAACTGTGAAAAGAAGGCTGCCAGTACTGCCATTAACCTGATGTTCCGTTACGGTTTTTTTCAGGATTTGCAGATTAAGCTGGCACAGCTGGTACGGGAAGAAATGCTGCATTATGAGCAGGTGCTGGAAATTATGCAGCAGCGCCAGCAGGCATGGGTCGCAATTCCTGCCGGGCGTTACGCAGCCGGTTTGCGCAAGCATATCCGTACCTATGAGCCACAGGCGCTGGTGGATGTACTCATTATCGGTGCTTTTGTAGAGGCACGCTCCTGTGAACGCTTTGCTGCTTTGGCTCCCTATATGGATGATGAGCTGGCAAAGTTTTACCGCTTTCTGCTGAAATCCGAAGCCAGGCATTTTGAGGATTATCTGGCGCTGGCGCAGTCGGTCACTGATGAAGACATTAGCCTGCGTGTGGCTGAGTTGAGTGACATTGAAAAAGAACTGATTTTAAGCCCGGATACCGAGTTACGCTTCCATAGTGGTGTGCCTGTATAGTTAAACAACTGAATTTCTCATACAAATATATGTATGAATATTTTGTAGGTTAATTGCTTTGGATCTGGGCGGTCTGGAGGGCAACGTCCTCCAGAACCAATGCAAAAATCGCCTTCGCTTGCGCAGGCGATTTTTGCGCCTTTGACTCTACAAGCAACAACGATATATTTTTATAAAAATCAAAGTCCAAATTTTCGGATGGCCATACACCTTTATGGTAGCCGAAAATTTGATAAACTTGTGCTGCTAGCAAAGCAGCGCTTCGTGCGTAATATATTCCTCAT
>JASLIR010000355.1 GCA_030152125.1 Alkanindiges sp. | reverse complement strand
GCGGGTAGAGCCGACAAAGGAAATGGCGCGGATCAGCGGGTGGTCACAAATGGCATTTACCACATCTTCACCGCCATGTAACACATTCAGTACCCCGGCAGGAATGCCAGCTTGCAGCGCCAGTTCCACCAGGCGGGTAGTCACCATCGGGTCCTGTTCGGACGGTTTTAAAATAAAGGTGTTACCGGTAACAATCGCCATGGGGAACATCCACAAGGGAATCATGGCCGGAAAGTTAAACGGGGTAATGCCAGCGCACACGCCCAGCGGTTGTAGCAGGGTATAGGTATCCACCCCGGCAGCCACGTTATTGGCCAGTTCACCCAGTTGCAGGTTGCCAATGGAGGCGGCATGTTCCACCACTTCCAGCCCACGGAACACATCGCCTTCGGCATCGGCCAGGGTTTTACCCTGTTCGGCGGTGAGTGTGGCGGCCAGTTCTGCCATGTTTTCACGGATTAATTGCTGGTATTTAAGGAAGATACGCGCACGGGTGCCAATCGGGGTTTTGCGCCAGCTGGCAAAGGCAGCATGCGCACTTTGCACCGCAGCCTCAATTTCTTCCGCTGTGGCAAAGGGAACGTGGGCCAGTACCTGCTGGGTAGCCGGGTTGATTACATCACGCCATTCGGTAGTTTTAGACTTGATCCATTGACCGTTGATAAGCAGTTTAATGCTGGGAATACCGGATTGTGCCGTCATGGCGTGTTGTCCTCATTTTTATGAATAGGATGATTCTGCAAGCAATAGACTTTTAGAAAAACGTTTTGGCGGGGTTTATCCTGCTTAAATATTGCAACTATTATCCATGCAAATTTATTTCATACAATACGATTAAATGCATAACAGATTTGCAAAAATGCATGTAAACGTGTAATTTTTTAGGGGGTGACTATGGTCAACCCTCGAATTGCGCATGCAGACACAAGGAGTCGATTATTTTGGGTGGACTTCCCTCTGCTTTAATCACAGTTCAGGGCAAAGCCTTCCAAACCTAAGCAAAAATCGCTTTCGGCTTTAGAAGCAATAACGACATATTTTTTATAAAAATCAAGGGCCAAATTTTCGGATGCCTACGACATCCGAAAATTTGATAGGTTTGGGGGGCGAAGCCCCCCAAGCCCCCCGTAAAACCTTTGTACATACAGGTTCCAAGATAGATTTTCTGTAGCCGCTTAGCCCTCTTGCGAATGAGAGATATATCTCGTAAAGCTTTTCAGGGGAGGAGCATTACAAATGTAAGGATTAGCACATTGGACTGGGATCACCTGCGCTATTTTCTGGAGCTGGCGCGCACCGGGCGCTTGCAGGCTGCTGCACAGCGCTTGAACGTGGAATACACCACCGTGGCACGGCGCATCCAGCAACTGGAAAAAACGCTGGGCTATACACTGTTTACCCGCGAACGGCAGGGGCATGTGCTGACGGAGGCAGGCCGCCAGTTGCTGGTGCAGGCCGAGCGCATGGAGGATGCCTGCCTGCATATTACACTGGGTGCGGGCAGTGGAGAAGGCAGCTTGTCCGGCTCGGTACGCATTGGCGCACCGGAAGGCTATGGCAGCTTTTTTCTGGCGCAGCGGCTGGCACAACTGACGCAAAGCCACCCGAACCTGGCGCTGGACCTGGTAGCTGTGCCACGGCTGGTGAATTTGTCACGCCGTGAGGCAGATATTGTCATCACCATTGAAAGGCCATCGCGCGGGCCATTTGTCATCACTAAACTGACTGACTATGTGCTGCGACTGTATGCCGCGCCGGATTATCTGGCTAAACACCCCACCATTAACAGTGTGGACGACCTGCGGCAGCACAGTTTTGTCAGTTATATTGATGATTTGCTGATGAGCCAGAACCTGAATTACCTGAATGAAGTGTGCCAGCCGGCACGGGTGGCTTTTCGCAGCACCAGCCTGTTTGGCCAGTTACAGGCAGCGCAGGCCGGGGCAGGCATTGCCATTTTACCGGCCTTTACGGCACAGCAGCAGGCAGGGCTGGTGCCGGTATTAGCACAGTCGGTGCAGATTGTGCGTACCTTCTGGATGATGATGCCCACCGACTTAAAGGATGTGGCACGCATGCGCATGAGCTGGGATTTTATACGCCAGCAGACGCAACAGCATCAGGCTTCGTGGATGGGAGAATGATACAGGACGTGTTGCACGGGAAATAGCGCAAGCCGGAACAGCTTGCGGTTCTTTATATCCAGTGGATTTAGCGGTGGCTTTCCATACAGTCGTTATATGTACTGCTTTTAATGTTATCCAGCATTAGCTGTTGCTGGGCAAAGTCACTGGAGCGCGGCATGCTGGCCACCTGATTCATGACGCCCTGCATGCGGTCGCGTAAGTCTGCATCGGCCAAAGTGCCAATATTAGTGAGCTCCGCCGGGGTAGCACCATCCTGATGTCGGCGCATGGCACGGTCGGCCAGCATACTGGCGTTATAGCACAGCTTGGGCCAGTCCTTTTCCAGCTTGTCCTGCTTGGCGGCTGCTTCGGCTGGGTTTGCAGCCGCAGTCTCAGTGCTTGGCGCTGCAGCGGGTGTTGCAGTTGCTGCTGGTACAGGTGCGTTAAGCGGGGGGATGCCGGCTGCTGGCGTATTCGGCGCAGTGCGGCTTGTTTCAGCTGCACCATCATTAGCTGCTTCCTGGCTTTGTGGCAGCTTGCCAATCGTTGGTTTTTGTTCTTGTGCTGGCAGGTGTGGCGCGCTAACTGAGGGCTTAACTGCTGGTGATGGCGCAGGCTGATGTGCCGCCGCTGCTTCCCTGGCCTTGGCGTTTGTTTTATATCGTTCACCCAGCCACAACAGGGACAGTGCCAGGGCGGCGAATATGACCACTAAATATTTCATATCCTATTACATTGTTTTGTTTAAATAATCAGCCACAAATTTAATCTATTTCGGGCTAAAAGGAAATATATTGCGTTGCTGGCTTATAAGTATATGCGGTAAGTCGGTTTGTCAGGAGCTAAGTGCCTGTATATTAAGAGGAGGCAGGGAGTAAATGAGATGAATCAGCCTGCAATAAGGCAGGCTGTTCAGGCATTTATACTTTAGGCATGGTCGCGCATGCATACCCGGAACACGGTGCTTTTAAAGGTGTTGACCAGTTCCTGCTGCTGCTGCGGGTTATCGTAGCGTGGTGCCTTAAATGCTTCTTTAACCTGCTGCTGGATAATGCTGCGAATATCCGGGTCGGCGCTTTCTGTGAGTGACATCATTTCGCTAAGCGCCTTGCCGTGCTGGTGCATATGCATCGCGCGTTCGCCCAGCAGGCTGCCATCGTGGCATACCTGCGCCCAGTCGCGGCGTGGTGGTTCTGCCAGTTTACTGGCTTTTTTGTCGTCCGGCATGTCGCCATAGTTTTCTTCGGCCCGCATCATGGCCTCTTCGCGCTGGCGCATTTCGGTCATTATTTGTGCCTGATGCTGATTGTATTGCTGGGCAACCTCATAGCTTTGCTGCATGACCTTGGCCTGCTTGTATTCCTGCCACATCCAGATCATCAGGAAAATGCCTGCTGCTGCAGCCCACGGTAAAAATTTCATAGCCTATTGCATTGTTTTCGTTAAATAATGTGAATGTAAATTTAATCTATTTTAATCATAAAATAAACCTTTGCCTGACAAATAGCAGTACAGGCAAGTCTGGTCTGCTTGCTAAGGTGATTGGCTTGCCATATTTATCAGGCATGATTCTGCATGCAGGTAGCGTACACGGTATTTTTAAAACTGCTGATCATATCCTGTTGCAAGGTGGCATCCGTGTAGCGGGTGGCCTGATGGGCATGCTGAACCAGGCCTTGCAGTATACTGGCGGTGTCCGGGTCGGCAGTCTGGGCCAGCGTTATCAGCTCGGTCAGGGAGCCGCCAGCCTGATGTGCACGCATTATTTGTTCGCCCAGCAGGCTGCTGTTGTGGCATAACTGCGCCCAGTCTTTGCCGGATGCCTGCAATGGCTGGGTGGCTGTTTGCACTTTATTGGCTGGAGCTTGGGCCGGCGCTGTTCCCATAGGGGCAGAGGCGGCCATATCCACGCCGCGTTCTTTTCCAATTTGGTTGAGGGCATCCTGTTGTGCATTAATTTGCGCTTGTTGTATGGCAACCGCCTGCTGTGCCTGCTCCAGTTGCTGCTGTTTAGTGCTTAGGTATTCGCTGGCAGGGTCTTTTGTGGGGGGGCTAGTCGGGTTATCGGTTTTATTCGGTTTGGCAAAGCACATGACCAGCAGGATAATGGCAACAAATCCCATCAATAAATATTTCATGCCCTATCCTGCTGTTTTGTTTACTCATAAGCTGAAATTACTCTAATCCTCTTTTGCCAAAAAGGAAATGCCAATAGGTGGGTTTTACTGGGCTAAATGGATATGGATGGTGTAGGCGGTCTATTCATATGCTTATTCGCGAGTTGTGATTATTATTAACAAAGCCCCTATAAAGTGGATAAACACGGCCGGTTTTTTTACGCTATATTTAATTTATCTAAAGCAATATGTAAGTTGGGAGAGGGGAAAAATGGACTTGTATTCGCATTACCGGCTTGAAGTGAAGCTACCATTGGGCACTGAGCATGAGGCCAACACCGAGCTGGATATTATTGAGGATTTGAGGACCAGTAATGAAGAGGCCAGCTATGCCATTAATGAGGATGGTACCAACCGTGATGAGGCCAAATGGTACGAAGCCGGAGAGGAACTGAAGGACTTTAGCAAAAAATACCCCGGTGTGGTGTTTGTACTTTCCAAGGAGTCGGCTGACCCTGAGGAGTTTGGCTATGGGGTGATTGAAACAGCAGTGTGTGATGGATCGTATGTATAGGCTGATCCAGGAATTGCTGGTGATGTTTCTGCCATAAAAATGCTGTGCTGTATGATGATGGCTGTTTTTATTTGAGGGGCAGGGAATGCGCCTGTTGCTGTGTTTTTGTGTTTTGCTTGTCCAGGGCTGTACTTTAGGTTTACTGCATTCCGGCCCTGCCAAAAGGGCTTTTCCAGTTACCATGCAGGACATGACACTTGACTATAACCCACCTAAACAGATTGGTAGTTATCTG
>JASLIR010000078.1 GCA_030152125.1 Alkanindiges sp. | reverse complement strand
CTGGAGCAGACTTCATAGCGATATAAGCATTGGTGTTAGCAGGGTTACCAACAACCAGTACTTTTACATTACGGCTGGCAACATCATTTAATGCTTTACCTTGAGTAATGAAAATTTCACCGTTAACCGCTAACAGTTCAGCACGCTCCATACCAGGACCACGTGGGCGGGAACCTACCAGTAACGCATAGTCTGCATCTTTAAAGGCAACTTTAGGATCATCAGTACCAATTACGCCAGCCAGTAACGGGAATGCGCAATCGTCCAGTTCCATGATCACGCCTTTCAGCGCTTGTTGTGCTTTTTCAAATGGAACTTCCAGTAACTGAAGAATAACTGGCTGATCCTTGCCCAGCATTTCACCACTGGCAATACGGAATAGTAAGCTATAACCAATTTGACCTGCAGCGCCAGTTACGGCAACACGTACGGGTTGCTTCATGTATTTTTCTCCAATAAAGGACAAGGAATGTCTGTTTGACTAAGAGCCGACTCGTGAATGACTCTTAATACGGCGCGGAGATTGTACTCGATTCAGGCGTTTGGCGCGAGGGTATTTCATGAAAAAGACACTAAATGGCCACGTTTACATAGTCTGCAACAATATAATTATAACCTTTAACCTGTTTCATTTATGGCCTTAGCTTTGGCTCAAAAAAAGGGTTCACAACACGCACCACTTGCACGGGCTCATCTTTAAAGGCATATACAAGCTCCCCTTTAAAGGACAGCTCCATCGACCACATACTGTCAATAAGCTCCCAATTGATTTGGGTAGATACTAAACCTGCCAGAAGCTCATCCTTTATATTAATTATTTGCATTGGCCGCCCCAGGCCAGCCCTAATGCGGCAGGTTGAGACTTCAACCCATTTGACATCCCGAAGCGGGATTGGTCCATCCGGCCCCTCCAGATAACCCTCCACCGGCATAAGCAGAATCATCCCCCATTCACTTACATACGACGAAGTTGCATCCCTCCAAGCCATACGAACCCAACAACCGAGTTGACTTCTCAACTGGAAAAATGGGGACCAATATAATTCTGCATCACTCATGGGCATACCTTCATATCTTATTTATTTGCTTTTATTAGGATTATTAAATCAACTAAAGCTATTATCTTTTGGATCATGCTACTGCTGGCCGCCCATCATTGTCGTTTGTCTTATTGTAGGGGCACGCTAATTTGTCCAATAGCGGTAAACATATACAGGTATTGTGCCGTAAGCATCTCTGTCCTTGCGGCAAGATTAAAGCAATACTTTAATCTTGCCTCAGGGCACACCCTGCACAATAAATGTAGATGGGCAGTTAGACTTGATATAGGCAGGACACGACACATACTGGCCACGCGGGTTGTAGCACACCCGCAACTCGGTCAGCACCGGATTATTATTTAACTGCGGGTTGGCCACACAGCGCAGTTGGATACCATCCGCCGGCAAGCCGGAGTTTAAACCCTGCAACTGGCGAATCAGGTTGCTGCGCTGCATCACCACTTCATTTTCGGAGTTAAACTCCGGCGGCACTTTTAAGCGCCCGGCATAGTTGGCAATGGTCCTAAAATAGGTACTGGCTGTCATACCGGTACAGCCACCATTACGCTGCCAGTCTTCCTTGCGTAACTGCTCATCCGGCATAACACGCTCAACCACGCGGGACTGGATAGGGTTCAGGTTGGCCGGGCTATTGCTGTTACAGTTTTCATTGACATGCTGGGGTAATTCAGGCTGCAAGGACGCAATGGTCAGGGAAAAGCCTTCCTGACACTGGCGCAGGTTACGCTTGGACGGGTCTAACGCACATACAGCCGGGCTTAAATGAATAACCAGTGTATAACGCTGCGGACGCACATCATCTGCTGCGGCAGCATGCTGAAGCACGCCACACAATAACCAGCCGCCTGAGGCCATAAGCAAGTTATGCAGTTTATTCATTGATATCAATCACCAAACCAAACGCTTAAAGCAAGTTACTGAAAACATTGTTTTATCATAGTGTACCTGTACGGCTTCCAAGCCTATAGTCAATCTGTTGACCAATCGTAAAAGATGCAAACAAACCGCTTGTGCAAACTGTACAAATTTAGGCTGCCAATGCCACATCATCTGGCGGCGCTGCTGTGTTCCCTGTTGCATGCTGCACTCCCAGCCTTTTTTATTGCCGTCAAACAACATCACCAACCCGCCGCATACTGCGGGGGAATTTCCCCCATGCGTTTACCAATGGATTGTGGACCCTGCCCAAACAACAGTGCATAAAATACCGAGTTGGTCATGACATTTTTGACATAGTCCCTGGTTTCCAGTAAAGGGATTGCTTCCGTATATTGATCTGCTGCCAAAGTTCCAGTTCCTGCGGGTTGCCAGCGCTTGGCACGGTTTGGACCTGCATTATAGCCCGCCGTTGCCAGCACAGGCTGACTATCCAGTTGTCGATGAATATGACTTAAATAAAACGTGCCATATCGAATATTCGTTTGCATTTGTGATAACGCAGCACTGCTGTAAGCTTCACTAAGCTGCCTGGCCACCCACTTGGCGGTATCCGGCATGATTTGCATCAGGCCACCTGCTCCAACGTGAGAACGCGCCGTCATCACAAAACGGCTCTCCTGACGGATAAGCCCGTACACCCATGCAGGATCAATACCAACATTGCCGGAGTGTTGGACCACTTCCTCCCTAAACGGTGTTAAGAATTGTAAAGCGTAGTTATGCTGCTTCTCGGTCCGTTCAGCCGCATAAATGGCTCTATCGTACCAACCTAAGCTATTTGCGCGACTTGCAGCTGCCAAAAGTAGCGCATCATCATTTTTTTGCCGCGCCTGACGCACTGCCCAGTTCCATTCCCGGTTGGCATAAGCCGCTGAGGCGTTAACATTACGTAACGAAAAGGCCCGGCGGAAATGAATGTCATTATCCAGACGCTGATAATCCGCCACGCCCGGCGTGTACGAAGTGCCCAATTGATTCAGTTTCTGACCTAATTTGTCACGTGCCAATAAACCGTAGTAATCGTCTTCCAGCGCCAGGTTGGTATAAAAGGCTTTAGCGATGGACTGGTTTTTCTCATCCTTAAGCTGCTCGTTGGCACGTGCGAACCAGTATTGCCAGACGCGCTGCTGCTGGGTAGGCAGACTCATGGCATCCAGCGCCTTTAATAACGAAGTCCACTGGCTAAAGCGAATCGCCTGCCTGGCATAGGCCTCTGCTTCTTCATCACTAAACGGATAACCGGTACTCTGGTCAAACCAGCTGACCGACTGCGGGTTATAGCCATTTTGCATTACCGAAGTAGCAGCCTTATAAGCAATAATCCGGTAAGCAAACTTCTGCACATCATCCGGCAACTTTGCCTTCACGCTTTCCAGTTGCCCTGCTGCCACATCGACCGAGGTATCCGCCAGGCGTGCCAGCGCAAACAGGAATCTGGCCTGATCGGCTGGGCTATCCAGCACCGCAGTTTGCAAATAGCTTAAAGGCTCTGCAGCAATACTGCTTAATTCCGTCCCATTTAAACCAATACCAATACTTTGTGCCGTCAATACACTATTGCCCATCTGGTTGGCGCGCAACAAGGTCCACAAACGCTGCTGCCTGTCCTTGGCTGTCATTAAGGGGCTATTTAATAAAAAGCGTGACAGGCCTTCACAAAAATCCGGCTGCTTATTAGTCACCAGCCATACTTTTTTATAAGCCGACAAAACCAGATCATCCCCTGCACTGGCCTGCACCTGCGCAATGGCACAGGCCTCAGCATCGTCCGGGTTATTCACGGCAGAAATTAATTGCTGGGCAGATGAGAAATCACCCTGCTGTACTTTGGCCTCTACATAATCGGCAGCCAGTTTTTCTGCCATTGCCGAATCAGGATATTTACTGACAAAAGCCTTAATAGCCTGCGGCGATTGCTGCGCCAGATTAAGATTCAGCTTCCAGTATTCGGGGTAATACGCCAGCACACTGTCCTGCATGGAAAACTGGTAAATATCCAGCGTATTCAGGTTACGGCTGTTTGCCGCACTCAATGCCGCATTAAAGTCACTATCTGCCGCCCACACCTGAACCTGTGTCGTGGCAGCCAGCACACCAAGCGCCAGCTTAAGAGGCATCATCAATTTGTTTTTATTCATACGATTTTTTAATGGGGTAGTTTTACCAGAAAAACGACCAGACATTGATAACCTCAAGCAATTGATTGGGCAACATTTCAGCAGTGTTAGGGCTTGTTGAGTTTTCATCTATGATTGCGACAGTGGCCGTTTTTTTAGGCGATACAAGGCATGAATAGTGATATTTAGTCATTCTAAATGAATTATTCATAACGCAGTAGCGCCAAGAAACGGCCCTGTCCCAAAGGGTTGTGGCTAAAATTCCCTCATACTGCGTTATGAAATTGGGCAATGGAGTAACCATTGTCTGCATTTCATGCCTTGTCTGATGAAATTTTAGCCTACAACGCAATCCATTTATGAACGCTCAGCAAGCCCTAAGTCTAAAAGGCGGCCTGCCGACAACATAGTCCTCTTATGTAAACAAACGCATTAATTTTTTACACTTAAACAACAAACAGCACTATCAAAGCATGCCACCCCATCGGCTCAGATGCACGTTTATCTAAAAAAGAACCCAAAATACACAGTCCTCAATATAAAAATGTTATCATTTCCGGTTGCTATATTAGGGTCTAATGTCAACAGACCCCAGCCTATTTATTTACGTATACGCCTGCTCTTTGTTTTTGCCCTGTGAAACAGTCCTTTAACAGATGGTTGACGATGAGCGTGGGGAGTTTTCATGACTGTTCAAACCTTTGTTCCTTCAGTATCTGCTGCAACCGATCATGTGCAATCCGCTGTGCAGGCCACAGCAGGCGCCCTGCCGGTCAAACGCTTATATATCGAGACACAAGGTTGTCAGATGAACGAATACGACAGCAGTCGCATGGCCGACCTGCTGGGCGATTCGCATGGCTACATCGTCACCAATAATCCAGCGGAAGCCGATGTACTGCTGATGAATACCTGCTCCATCCGTGAAAAGGCACAGGAAAAAGTATTCAGTGAACTGGGACGCTGGCGCAAATTCAAGGAAGCCAATCCAGATGTGGTGATTGGTGTAGGTGGCTGTGTAGCCTCACAGGAAGGCGAAGTAATCCAGAAGCGTGCGCCGTATGTGGATATGGTATTTGGCCCGTAAACCCTGCACCGCCTGCCCAATATGCTGGACCAGCATCAGGAACATAAAACCAATAAGCAGTCACGTAAAAAAATCAGCCTGGTCGATATTTCGTTCCCGGATATTGAAAAATTCGACTTCCTGCCCGAGCCCAAAGTAGAAGGCCACAAAGCCTTTGTATCTATTATGGAAGGCTGCTCCAAATACTGCTCTTTCTGTGTAGTACCCTACACCCGTGGCGAGGAAGTTTCCCGCCCGCTGGATGATGTGCTGGCCGAAATTGTAGGACTTGCCGCTAAGGGCGTGCGGGAAGTAACCCTGCTAGGCCAGAACGTGAATGGCTACCGTGGCGAGACTTTTGAGGGTGACATCTGTAACTTTGCCAGCCTGCTGCGTCTGGTTGCAGAAATTCCAGGCATTGGCCGCTTGCGCTACACCACCAGTCATCCGCTGGAGTTCTCTGACGAGCTGATTCAGGCGTATGCTGACTTGCCACAGCTGGTATCCCACCTGCATTTACCGGTACAAAGCGGTTCCAACCCGGTACTGGCCGCCATGAAGCGCAACCACACCATTGATGTATATATCGACAAGGTGGCACGCCTGCGTCAGGTACGTCCCGACATGCACCTGTCCAGCGACTTTATTATCGGCTTTCCGGGTGAAGGTGATCAGGAGTTTGCAGAAACCCTGCAATTTATTAAGGATTTGGACTTTGACCATTCCTACAGCTTTATTTATTCCAAGCGCCCCGGCACTCCAGCGTCTGACCTGCCGGATGACACACCGAGTGATGTGAAAAAAGAGCGTCTGGCCCAGGTAAAGGCCGTCATTAAAACCTCTTCCATTGATAAAACCAACGCCATGCTGGGTCAAACCCTGCGCGTACTGATTGAAAAGCCATCTGACCGTTTTGAAGGCATGCTAATGGGCAGTGCGGACAATACCCGCCTGGTGCAATTTACCGGCGACAGCAGCTGGATTGGCCGCTTTGCCACTATTAAAGTGACCCGCATTATCAGTATGAATCTGGTACAGGGCGAGTTGGTTGACGGTGGGCTGGAAGCCGTTTAATGGCTTGTGGCTTCACCAAAGCCCTCGTAAAAACACGATGAGCCTGTTGAAGCAAGTAGAAGCTGCTTTTGGAGCCTTTTGCAAGTTGCTTTAAAAGGGTAGTTTGGAGGGTCTTCTCTCCAGCCCAATGCAAAAAATGCCTTCGCTTGCGAAGGCATTTTTTGCGCTTTTGATCCTGTAATCAATGCTTAAATAACCTGAGTTCGGGATAGTAGAAAAGGTAATTGGTTGATTTTAGTTTGCTTTGTATGGCGGAGTCTTACTGTTTCACGGTTTAATGGGCGGACTCGCCTGCGGCTGGCCTTACTTTTTTTTCGGAAAAAGTAAGCAAAACCATCGTCATTCGCAAAACTCGTTTAATACCAGCACGGTAGCTCGTTTATTACAATGTTGATTTAAAAGTATAAATTTATATGTAGTCCTGCCTCGAACAGTTGCGAACGACCTTAAAAGCAAAAGCAACTTAACCCGAACTCAGGTTAAATACTGTTTATAGAAAGTCAAAAGCCAACATTTCGAATGCCTACGGCATTCGAAATGTTGATGAGATTTGAGAGCTTCGCTCCCAAGCCCTGCTTAAAAAGCCTTATTCCTGTAGGCGTCATTTGATCGTTTGACTATATTTCAAGATGTTTGAAACAGTCTCAATTTTTACTACAGGCTTATCAGGCCTTTAACCAGTCAGCCACAAAACCCGCAATGTCCTGCCAGCCCTTCTGGCGCTGAATGGCATGTGCATGTTCCTCGTACAGCTTGAACGTCACCGCCGTGGTTTTTTCATACTTTTTGGCAATTTGCTTCACTACTGATACAGGTACAATTTTGTCCTTGCCCCCGGCTATCACCAGCACCGGGCAGGTGACTGACTTGGTATCCACATGCGTGGCTTTTTTGCCATCCAGTATCCAGAAAGCAATTTCGTAGGCGGCCTGACCAGATTCAAAGCAGTATTTTGCATACTCTACCGCCTGCTCCTCCGGGCTAAGCAGACCTAAAATGCCGTACTTGGCTTCTTCAAAGGTAAGACGCATCGGTTTTTTCCAGAAACCCCAGGTGCTCAGTACGGATAAAAAGGTTCTGGTGGACGAAGGACGCAGTGCCAGAATACCGGCTGGCGGTGCAGAAGTTAACAGCACCAGTTTTTCCGCCAGGCCACGGCTGGCCAGAATCTGCCCGATCAAGCCACCCATCGAATGTCCAATAATGATTGGCTTTTCGTCCAGCGCACGAATATCCTGCTCTAAATCTGCAGCGTAATCCAGAATGCTTACCGTACCCAGCGCTTCGGGTGCCACTGCGCGGTAGTTTTCCCCATGCAGGCGTAATGTTGGGGTAATCACCCGATAGCCCTGCGCCTCAAAATAACTTTTGTAATTGTTCCAGATGTCCCCGGAACCCCACATACCATGAATCATGAATATTGTTTTTGACATGAAATACTTCCAACTGCTTTTTAGCGAATATGCCAGACGATAAAGTAAATTAAATGACTCGTCCAGAACGGCGCTGCAGATAAAACATGCAGGAGCCAGCATTTTTTAGCAGCGGCTTACACCCTTTACGCCGGCAGTTCTATGCGCCGCTATGCTTCAGATCAACAGTTGAACAGCGTGCAGGCAACTGCAATTTTATTCACAATTTTTTTTGCCGAATATCATCAAATTCGGTGGCTGACCGTGCTATAACGGAATTATGTGCTAAGGGCACCATCTTATAGTTTATGAGACACAGTGAATGTGGCATCATTTATTTCATCTTGTATTTAATTTTGGCCTGGCCTGATAAAAGGAAATATGTTGACAGCATCTGTTCGTCGTACAGTTGAGTTTTCCGGCGTAACGCTGGAACGTTTAAAATCCATGTTAGGCGCCTACAACGCCCATCTTAAACTGATAGAACAGCGTCTTGATGTCAAAGTTGCCCAGCGCGGTGACCTGTTTATTCTGGATGGTGAGCTGGACGCGGTAGAACGCGCCGAAGTGCTGCTACAACGCCTGTATGAAGAGTCGGCAGACAATCGTCTGG
>JASLIR010000074.1 GCA_030152125.1 Alkanindiges sp. | reverse complement strand
GCTAAGCACTTTGGGCCTTGTAGCATGCACCACCACCACTGCGCCTACCCCACTGGCACGCGGGGAACGCATGCTGCAAACCGACAGTAACAGCGCCAGCATTCCTTTTCATGCGGCACTGTACCACCCCAGTGAAATCAGCCTGAATAGCGAAGGCTTTATTGTGGGCATAGAAAAAAGCCCGGTGAAGGCAGTGGTAAAAAATGCCGATAAGGACATTAAGGTAAAAGAGCAGAACTTTGGCAAAACCCTGTGGGGCACCCAGGCCGGTGTACGCAGTAAAGTGGCAGGCGGGATGATTGGTGGCAAGGTGCTATATATCTCGCATATTCTGCAAAATTACGGGCAGCCTTATGGCGAGGGCAACTGCGCCCTGTATGATGTATACCGCAATATTAAGGGTGACTCCGACAAGGTAGTCACACCTAAATGCGCTCATTATCAGTCGTCTGTCACCAATGCAAAAATGGCCTATAACGGTAGCTGGGATGCGCTGGACGCTTTATCGAGTGCCATAAAAAGCAAAATCCAGCAGAACAACTATAGCCATATTGTGGTCATCAGCATGGGCTGGAACACCACACAGGAAGAAGCCATTGAAAACGTGAATGCCCTGCTGGGCAATATCCGTGAGGCATCGCAGGCTGGTAGCGCAAAAAGTACAGCCGCCTTTCGCCCACTGGTGGTGGCCGTAACCTGGCCAAGCACTAGTGACACCAGCGGCATAAGCACCAGCATTAAAAAAACGGTTGGCAAGGTACTGCCGTTTGCCGGCAAGCGTGAGGATGCCGACCAAACCGGACTCACCTGGCTGGGTGTACTACTGAATAAAACCATCCCGGAAGCTAACAGCAGGCACATACCGGTGGTTGCCATTGGTCACAGCTTTGGTGCCAATGCCATGACCACCGCTGCCTGCTTTGGCCCGGTCATTTATAAAAACAGTCCGGATGAGAGTGATGGCTTCCGGCAACCGGTGGACTACCTGATTGCCCTGCAAGGTGCCTTTTCGGAAAAGCGCCTGCTGACAGCCAAAGGCGATGATGGCGTGAACTTTAATGGCTGCCCACGGGTTAAGCACATCATGCTGACAGCCAGTGATAGCGATACGGCGGTATCCACTACCCTGTGGAACAGTGATGCCGGCGCCAACACCATTTTTCTGTACCAGCCACGCGGCATTTTAAAATACTGCCGCAATGACAATAACATCAGCAAAAACCCTGATTTACTGTGCCTAAAAGCCGATGCCCGTGGCAAGGTCACACCCGCCTTTAACAACAAATACCGCATTAGCTATGTGGATGCGGATAACCTGATTAACCGCAATGCCGACCCTACTGGCGGTGGTGCGCATAGCGATATTTACCGGGTGGAGCATGGCAATTTGATATGGTCTTATATCCGGTAATCCCTTGCTAGCAGCATATTTTAGTGCACACACATGGCCTGCAATTTTAGGCCCCAATATTAGAACCCTGTTTTAAAGGGATTACCAAAGCGTGTTATATACGCTTTCCCGATTAATTCCGACCCCCTATAGTTCAGATGGTTATCATCTCCATCCTTATACAGCGGAATCTGGTCAATGGTCAGTTGGCAATAGTGCGCATCACAAAAAGCAAGCGTAGGGTCAACGATCAGCAAGTCCGGAAAATCGGCTTTTAATGCCTTAACAAGGTTATTAAAAGCCACCTGCTGCGCCATTACATCTGCAACAGGCATGCTGCACTGGTGGGTAATGCCAAGCATTGCTACCCGCACCGGACAATTTGCCGACACATGTTGCAGCCTGGGGTTATCCAGAACCAGCACCGCTTTCGCACCAGACCTATAAATAGTCTGAATCGCCTCATGCATGCCCTGACGCATCACCTGCCAGCTGTCCGCCAGCCCATAGCCCTGTAAGTTTAAGGCTAAATAGCGGTTATAATTTGCCGCGTAAAACACATAGTTATACTGATGATGTTGCAGGTATTCGGTTAATACGCGGTTTCTGGCAGAAAAACTGGGCACCGGTTTCTGGCTTTCAGCATCTATTAACTGTGCATGGGGCAGGTAAATTGCACCAGACTGGCTAATATCAAAGCCCCTTAAGCCGGCATCCTTAGCCCATACATCCAGCATGCCGCTATACTGCGTGGCGTGCGAATCACCAATCAGCAAAAAATCTACCAGCCGGTTTTTCACGCCCAGCACACAATCGTCCGGGTTGGGTATTTTGTCTGCCGCCGGATAATCCTGGCATAACTTGCGCTGGGTATATACCAGGCTATCCAGTGCAGCCAGCTGCTGCCGCACCAACTCGGGCTGCTGTGCTATAAAACCTTTCTGATAAATCACCAGCATTGCAAGGGCAGTAAATAGCGCAGCGGGAATAGCAAAGCCTATCACCAGCACTTTGCGGGTGGACAGTACCAGCAGCTTTCTGGCTGGCAGCTCCGCCAGTCTGTAGGTTAAAAAAGCCAGAAGCATCGTAGCCAGCAGTATCCCGGCCTGCAAGGCGATTGTTTTAGGTAAATAATACAGGTTGCAGCCTACAATCAGTGGCCAGTGCCACAAATACATCGGATAGGATATTTTGCCAATGCCAGTCATCAGTGCATTCGTCAGAAACCAGTTATGGTTCAGCCCACCTTTACCGATATAAATAAGCAGCGCCGTTGCGGCGCAGGGCAATAGCGCACCAAGCCCGGGAAAATGCGTGCTCTCACTGTATACAACGCCACAGGCAAAAATGACCAGCAGGCAGAGCCATACCAGGCTTGCCGAGGCAAAACGTTTTATTTTCAGGCTAGGCAAAAAGCACAGCAAAGCACCCAGAAACAGCTCAAAAGCCCTGACCGGCATTTTATAGTAGGCTTTAGCGGGGTTTTTAAGAATATCCTGCTCGGCCTTAAACAGCGAAAGCGCTATCAGCGCAAGCACCACAAAAGCCAACGCCTTATGATTAAAGCGTTTAAGCAGGAAAAACAGCAATACCGGCCAGAAAATATAAAACTGCTCCTCCACCGCCAGTGACCATAAATGCAATAAGGGGACTTCCTGCGTATTGGCACTAAAATAGTTGCCGGCCTCTTTCTGCATAAATATATTGGCAGTAAAAAAGGTGGAGTAAATCAGGCTTTTGAAGAAGCTGACCAGTTCGTTTGGTAAAAATACCTTAAAGGAAAAAGCCGCCACAAACAGCAATACCAGGAAATAGGCTGGCGCCAGCCGCACCACCCTTTTTTTATAAAAATTGCCTATGGAATATTTATGATCACTCATATCCTTAACGAGTGTGGAGGTAATCAGAAAACCCGATATCACAAAAAAGATGTCGACCCCGATAAAACCACCTGAAAAAAAACTGACGCCCAGATGGTTAAAAATAACCAGCAAAACGGCAATTGTACGTAGACCATCAATGTCCGGGCGATAGCTAATATTCACGTTATTATCTATATATCCAAAAAAACAAGCGATTTAATGATATAGCGCCAGAAATAACAAGAGCTGTCATTAAATTTTTAGATAACAATGCATTACATCGGAAAATTCTTGATTTTTATTATCACCTTTGCTCTGTAAAAAGCAGTACCCTTTAAAGATTAATATAGGGTAACGGATTAGGTACCCCATTTATTGTATAAGGTATGGTTGTTTGCTATGGTGTTATTTAACGTATCCGGCTGCGGCTTTAGCCCGGCATCATATCAAAAACATGAACCAGAAAATTACGCGCGGAAAACTAACCTTCTCTATTTCCCCGTTGCCTATGCGCAACAAATTTAAAATGAGTATCTCTGAAACAGATTTTCCGGCAAGGTTAGGCGGTTCAATATTTCATGTGGACTCACTGGATAACCTGCCACAATCCATTGAGGAGCAGATGTCAAAATGGCTCATCGAATATACAGATAAAAGCCCTTTGCAAAAAAATCTGGACAAGTTTTTTAGCCTGCAAGACCTGAATAAAAATATCCAATACAAGCTGTATTTAATGGCCGAAGAAGATGCCCATCACAAGCTGGGCTTACAATCTGTTTATGATGAAACTAATAAACTGGAGCGCAGCAACCATTTAATGGCATTCCTGTTTGTACAAATTTTTGCCCAATATGATAAGGCGGTTGCACTGGTAAGAAGTGCTTATGAAGCAGATGAAGGTGACCGGATAGACAAGCTGGTGTTGCTGGCATATTTTAGAGATGAATATGCTAATCAGCTTGAATGAATTCTTTAACCTTATAAATGTACCAATAAAGAAGGGGCGTATGCGGACCAGTACAAAGCTATAGTACCTATCAAACTAATGGTCAAAGCAAGCACAGCAAGACGCAAGCTTGGCCTCCACAGAAAAAAGCCAGCCAGAAGAATACAAAACCCAGGTAGTGCCCACCACCACCTGATAGTGCCGAAAACAAACTGTGAATAAGGTGTCTGAGTGACATTAAAAGTGTTCCAGACCCCGGTAAAAGAATCTGTGGCACCGTGTTGCATGGCATATATAAAACAGCCTTGAGCAGATACCAGTACTAAAATAGCAAGAACGATGACAAGCCTCTTAAACATGAGCCCTCCCCCTTATTTGTCATTCAAAAAATATAAGATGCGAAATACCAATCTATTAAATTTGAGCCATTAAAATTTCAAAAACTCTCAATGCGCCTACTCATGATGCTGACAGCTAAAGCCGCCAACCCGTACCCCGGCCTGCTCCAGTAACAACACAATCTTTTCCAGGTACCAGCTCATATCGGTCATACTGGAACCAGCCAGCACCTGGCGGTTCAGGCTCAGCACAATAAACAGTTCCTGCGGGTTTAAAAACAGGAACTCGCCACCTATGCCGGTGCTCATCCAGCTCAGCGAGGCTCCTACCGGGTCACCGCTTTTTTCCTGTTTGCGCACTATCTTTAAATAATCGTCCGGGCTGATCACGCCAATGTTCCAGTCATAGCGGCCACGGTCATCCTCCGGCAAATACATGGTATTACCGTCATCATCCTGCAAGTTCCAGCCTGCTTTCAGCAGTTTTTTTAATACTGCCTGCACACTTACCTCTTTGGCAAAACGAACATCCAGACTTGCCGATACAGCCATGCGCTATCTCCCAGTTAATCTATTCAGGATATCCGATAAAACTGCAAAGCGTTATCACGAAATACCTGTTTTAGTGCGGTTTCCCCGTGTGGGGCAATCATCTGTGCAAATGCAGTAATGATATCCGGCATGCTGGCGCTTACTTTATCCATGGGAAAGTTGGAGGCATACATCAGGCGGTCAATGCCAAATACATGTACTGCATGCTGCACCATAGGGGATAACAAATTAGTCATTTCTTCCACACTGGCACGCCGCCCCTGTGCATGGAATTTATGGCCCAGTACCGGCATCATCAGGCCAGACAATTTGGCATGCACATTTTTATGTTGCGCCAGTGCAGCAATATCATCCTGCCACTGCTGGAAAATAGCTTGCCGTGCTGCAGGCGTTTTACCGGTGTAATGTCCTACCGGGCCAAACAGGCCGACCGGTGTCGCCAGGTGATCAATCACCACCGGGGTACTATTAAACTGTTTTACCAGTGCCGTCAGCTCCGGCAACTGCACCGAATAACACCATGCATCAAAGCTTAAGCCGGTGGTGGCAAAAAACTCAAAACCACGTAAAAAGCGCTTGTCACTATATAAATGTGCTTGCTTGCACCAGCGATGCACCCCGGCATCCGGGTGAAAGGAAGCCATACGGCGGATACCACGGAACTCGGGGGATGTCGCCTGATGCTTGTGTATAATCTTGGGGAAATAGGATGCACGTACATCGGCCGTGCCTACAATGCCACCCAGCCGTATACCCTGTGCCGCAAAATCCAGCTGGCTAATCCAGCGTGTTTCGTTGACCACACCCGAGCCCCGGTGCTCGTGCCAGTCGGCCTCCACATGCACCACGGTGTCCACGCTATAAGGGCTACCGTCTCTGACGCAATCCCGGACATAGTCCAGTGGCATATAGGGGTTTAGTGCATTGCCGGTTAAACCCAGTGTTTCCAGTAGGGCTTTGGGTTTAACCATGCGTACGGTTTTATCCATCAGTTGTGGGTACTTGCCCAGCAGCTTTACCAGTAAGGCGGCGCTGTGTGGCGTGGTGTACGGGTTCCACTGGTGAATGTGCGGGTCGGTAATTGAAAAATTGATAAGGCTCATGTGCGTTCCTTGCTACCGGATGCTGATGCGCTGCCAGCATCCTTATGTCACTTTAATTGATTATTTACTGTACAGGCGGTCTGAGTTACCTGTTAGGCAGGCGATTATAACTGAGCAGGCCGGTAGCCACGATGGCTGTTCATCAGAAATTAAACTTCACCATACATTCAAAATGCCACGGGGCATTACTCTCGTAGCCATTGCCCCAGGCAAATAAAGCTTCCTTTAAAATAGCCAGAAGCTCAGTCCATTCAAAACCATGCAGATTTTCGGGGCTATAGGATATTATTTTATCCCAGATAATAACAAAGGGCCGATCACTAAAAGCGACTGAGCTACTCCCTTTGCGCATTACAAAACGGAAAACTTGTCGCCCAATACGTAAACAGGCCACTTTATCCATCATCCCTACAGCAGATTCCTGCCAGTTGCTGACAGGTTGTAGCCAAATGCTGATATCCCTTCCTTTATCGATATACCAGCCAGCTTGCCAACCCTGTAACTGCTCAGCATAACACTGCCTGTCTTCTGGGCTTAATACTTCATACACAAAAGCAGTTGCAGGTTTTGCGTGGTAAGCCTGCCATTCATCATCACGGAAAGTTACCCGCACCTCTGTTATATCTGCCGTCTTGCTGCCAGGTATTCCCTTAATGCGATAAATGACATCAGCCAATAACTGTTTTGCCTGCTGTAACTCCAGTGGTGTACCTTTAGTATTGAATGGTACTTGCATCAGGCGCTGGATCAGCACTTGCCACTCATATATTTTTCCGGCTATTCCGCTTGAAGAAATAGCCGTTGCATCAAAAATATTAAATGCCACATAAAACTGAATCAGCATATCGGGATGCAGCAATATAAAATGCTTGCGCCACTCAATATCAGGATGCATTTCATTGCCAATACTAGCCAGATAAACCGCCTCCAGCTCGCCAACCGGATATGCATCCGGCTGGAGCGCTGCCAGACGTGGTCCAGCCCCCTGAAGATCCAGCACTAATTTTTGCTGCCTGAGGTGGCTGATCATGCTTTCCGGTAAATCGATCAGGCCGAAAATGTTCCTTTGCAATTAATTACCTATTTAGTCATTAATCCTGCGGACATTGTTATTACTGCAACGCCGCCAGCGCCTGTCCGGCCTGTGCCAGTCCCTGCTGCTGTGCCTTGCTTAACAAGGCCACGGCCTTGCTTTTGTTTTGCGCTACACCGTCACCTCGGGCATACATCATGCCCAGGTTAAACTGGGCAGGTGCATAGCCTTGCGCTGCTGCCTTTGTATACCACTTAAATGCCAATGCCTTGTTTTCTGCTACGCCTTTGCCTTCAAAATATAAGGCCGCCAACAAATGCTGCGCCGCTGCGTTGCCTTTTGCTGCAGCTTTCTGGCTCCATTTAAACGATTCCGCATAGTCCAGTGGTACTCCTTTGCCAATACCGTACATCATGGCCAGCAGGTATTACGCATCGGGCATCCCCTGTATGGCCGCCTTTTGTGCCCATATAAAGGCCATACCATCGTTTTGGGTAACCCCCAGCCCCTGGGTAAATAAAACCGCCAGGTTGTATTGCGCCTTGTCCAGCCCTTGCCGGGCGGCCTTGCCATACCATTTAAAAGCCTGTGCCTCATCTTTTGGCACATTCTTGCCACTGGCATACATGGAACCCAGAATATATTGCGCCTCGGCATAGCCATGCTCCGCCGACTTATTTAGCCAGTCCAGTGCCTTGGTATTATCGGCAGCAGTCATGCGGCTAAAATGCATCAGCCCCATCTCATACTCGGCTGCCGGGTCTCCCTGCGCAGCCCGTTGTGCAATCCCCTGATAATCCGCTACGGCACTGCCCGCCACAGCAGTCTGTGCCAGCAACAGCACTGCGAATGCAGCAGCCAGTCCTGCTTTTCTGTTCATGTTGTTCTCGTTCTTACGGTGTTTTAAGCTAGCGCCTGTTATATCAATTCCGGCCTGCTTAATCACGCGGTTTAAGCGCAAAATTTACGGGATGGTGATTGGACTCATTAAGCCACATATTGGGTTATTTAAAATGGCTTAGGCGATACAAATAAATAATAACAATGGACGTTAAATAAGCACTCAGGCGACAGAATACTGTGTCATAAAACCGGACACTTAGTGCATACATGCTCACACTTTATTCACTATTGCAGAAAAACTGATAAAAACCGACCAATCGCACTGTCAACACGATCAATTGACGCACGGGTCGCCATCAATAGCTTTTCGCTGTCACATTGTTGCTATAAGATAGCCCCGCAATCCTGCAAAATTGCCCGCAGGCATTCAAGGACGAATGTGTGGCTAGTCTGTCAGGCGCGTCCTTGCCTGCTTGCGGCTTAAATGCTGCTAGGGTTGCAATCACCAGCACTAATCCTTGTACTCATGCCTGCTTTATTTCATTACTAAAAACGTCATTACTAAAATAACTGCTAAAAGCTAAACCCGCATGCCCAGCGGCACATACAGCATATCGCCACTTAAATCATCCCTTAAAACATCCAGGCCGTTTTCGGTACGGATATACGTCACAGCTTGCGGTAAGGCAGCCCCATCCATATAACGCACTTTTTTACTTAAGGATGCCGCATAGTCCCAGTCCGCCGGGGTGGCTACCCCTTCAAACTGGCTGTTATTTATCAGGGCAATCATAATCGGCTGCTGCGGTAACTGGTTCCAGTAAATGCGTTGCACGGTCAGCCAGTCGCAGGGCGATCTTAACCCGTAAATCTGGTCTGCCACCACCATGTCATCCCCATCACGCAAGCCCTTGCGGCGCAGTTGCAGCAAGCAGCTATCCACCTGTTCGGCAGTATCCAGCCCAATAGCTACCAGTTCACTGTCAGCGCATAAGCGTCCTTCATGCAGGCTGCTCATAAATGCCTGAAAACCGCCTTTGTACTGCTGTGTCACACTACGGCAGCGTAATAACACACTTAATCCTTCAACAATCACGGCCATGGTCGGTATGCCTGTTATGTGCTTATGGGGAATACATGGATGCTAGCACTTTTAAGATCAGCTTTCGATACAGCAGGTTAGCAAAAGTGCAGATTATTAGTACCGCCAATAATGTGACGCTGTCCTCGTTTCACTACCTGTAGTCTGGCGCATGCTTTGTCTGCAACCAAATTCACTGTATAATTAACACACGCCCGATATTGCCAGCTGTGCCAGTGGCTTTCCGGTTCGCTTACAGGTGCTGCCTGTTGATAATAAATTTGCTGCGTCATGTTTTATGTGTAGTTTTTCACCTGCTCTTTGGCGTCCTTATCGCCCACTGTAGCACTATTAGAATTGTAGCGTGCCAGTGTACGCATGGTTGTGGTTGCCGCAGGATCAAGTGCTTTCCTGCTGGATGTTTTGGGATTCATCATGAACAGTGCCAATGAAATGTCAGCCTTTTCACCCGCTGACCGCATGAACCGTTTGCTTGCTGCCGTGCAGGAGCTGTCGCATGTGCATAGCCTGCACGACGTCACAGCCATTGTACGCAAGGCCGCACGTGACCTGACCCGTTGCGATGGCGCTACCTTTGTGCTGCGCGACAATGGCCAATGCTATTATGCAGACGAAGATGCCATTGAACCGCTGTGGCAGGGCCGCCGTTTTCCCATGGAAATCTGCATCAGCGGCTGGGTGATGCTGAATAAATCCAGTACCGTGATTGCAGATATCTATCAGGACCCGCGCATCCCGCATGAAGCCTACCGCCCCACCTTTGTAAAAAGCCTGGCCATGGTGCCCATTCGTTCCAGGGAGCCCATTGGCGCTATTGGTAACTACTGGGCCAGCAACCACAATGCCACCGCAGAAGAACTGGGCATGCTACAGGCACTGGCCGATGCAACCAGCCTGGCACTGGAACATATTTCAGTCAAAGACGAATTGAAGCGCATGAACCATGCCTCCATTACGGACGAACTGACTGGCCTGCTCAACCGCCGTGGTTTTTATGTGCAGGCTGAAGCAGCGCTGTCACTGGCAGCAAAACTGGGCAAAACCGCCTATGTGGCGTTTATAGACCTGGATCACCTTAAGAAAATTAACGACAGCGAAGGCCATGATGCGGGTGATGATTTAATCCGCCGTGCAGGCAATAGCATGCGCCACGTGCTGGGTGAAGATGCCGTGATTGCCCGCATGGGTGGCGATGAATTTTGCCTGCTGACCATTGACGACACATCGGAAGCCGACTGGATACACAGCAT
>JASLIR010000263.1 GCA_030152125.1 Alkanindiges sp. | reverse complement strand
CATCCTTTGGCCTGGGTGAAGCAACCGCCAAACAACTGGCAGTAGCGGGTGCAACCGTATTACTGGTTGCCCGTACACAAGAGAAACTGGATAGCGTTGCCAGCCAGATTAAGGCTGATGGTGGCAAGGCCTACAGTTATGCCTGTGACCTGAGTGATATTGCACAGGTTGAACAACTAATTGAGCGCATTTTAAAGGAACACCAGCATGTTGATATCCTGATTAATAATGCCGGTAAATCCATTCGCCGCTCGGTGTTGCTCAGCTTTGACCGTTTTCATGATTATGAGCGTACCAATGCCATTAACTATCTGGGGCCGGTACGTCTGGTACTTGGCCTGCTGCCCAGTATGCAGGCTCGTCAACGTGGGCAGATTATTAATATTTCCACCATTGGCGTACGTGTACCACCGGGTGCACGCTGGGCCGCCTATCAGGCTTCCAAAGGCGCATTTGATACCTGGCTGCAAAGTGTTGCTGTGGAAATGGAATCTTTTGGTATTCACACCTCTACCATTTATATGGCATTAATCTATACCCGCATGAGTGCACCCACACCCATATACCGTGTTATGCCAGGTTTAATGCCGGAACAGGCTGCCCACCTGATTGAGCGTGCCATTGTGGAAAAACCACGCGAAATCAGCCCACCGTGGTTAAAACCTGCAGAGGTGACTGCAACGCTGTTGCGTAGCCCTACACGCTGGGTGATGCGCCAGCTATATCGCCAGACACGTGATAGCAAAAGTGCGATTGGTCAACAATAGATAAAAGGTTTCAACATATGCCATCTCTTCAACATGTACGTCAGGCAACACAGCAGTCGCAAAAAGCCCTGTTTAATCTGGCTACTTCAGGTATTTTAAAGCCTGTCAGCCCGCAGCAGCTGTTTTATATTGCCAAAAATGCCTATCAGATGGGCCGCTCCATTGCCACACTGGCCATGCTGGCAGCAGTGCGCTTTCCCAACACCCCAGCGGTGATTGATGAACGTGGCAGCATCAGCTTTGCACAGCTGGACAACCGTGTAAAAGCAATTGCAGGCGTTATGAGTACCACTTATCAGGTTCATGCTGGTAATACGGTGGCTTTGATGTGCCGCAACCATCGTGGTTTTGTAGAGGCCTTTGTGGCTGCCATGCGCCTTGGTGCCAATGTGGTGTTATTGAATACTGACTTTCCTGGCCCGCAACTGACCCAGGTGCTGGCACGGCATGAGCTTAAACTGCTGATTCACGATGCGGAATTCAACCAGCATGTCAGCCAAACCGATTATCAGGGTGCTACCATACTGGCATGGACTGATGAAGCAGACATAAGCGGCAATACGCTGGATGCAATTCCCGAATACCACGGAAAACTGCCCAGGGTTAAACAGTCGGGTAAAATTATCCTGTTAACCTCGGGAACTACCGGTACACCTAAAGGTGCGCCGCGTGAACCGGAACCTTTAAGTTATGCCGGCGCCGCGATTACGGCACTGGCTAAAATCCCGCTGCATGCCCAGGCGCCAATTTATATTTGCCCGCCATTATTCCATGGCTTTGGCCTGGCTTTTATGGCCACATCCTTGATGCTGGGTGCACCCATGGTGATTCAGCGCCGCTTTGACCCTCAGCATGTATTGTCCCTGATTGAGCAGCATCAGGTAAAAACCCTGGTTGCCGTGCCGGTCATGCTGCAACGCCTGCTGGATGCTGCCACCGATAAGAGTATTCGCCTGAGCAGCCTGCAGGCCGTGCTTGCTGCAGCAGCTCCACTGTCCGCCGCCTTGTCTGCACGCTGGATGGATCGTTTTGGTGACACCCTGTTTAATCTGTACGGCTCTACCGAAGTAGGCCTGATATCCATGGCCAGCCCTGCCGAACTGCGCCAGGCTGCGGGTACAGTTGGCCTCTCACCGTTAGGCACCCACATTAAGATTCTGGATGCCGCAGGCAAAACGCTTAAAACCGGAGAAACCGGGCATATTTGCGTGCAAAGCCCCATGCTGTTTAAAGGTTATGTGGGCGGTGGACACAAGCACAGCTTTGATGGCTTTATGAATAGTGGTGATGTCGGGCACCTGAATGAACAGGGCTTGCTGTTTATTGATGGCCGCGAAGACGACATGATCATTTCCGGTGGTGAAAATGTATTCCCACAGGAAGTGGAAGAACTGCTGGCAAAGCATCCGGGCGTGGCTGATGTTGCTGTGATTGGTGTGCCGGATGCCGAATTTGGCCAGCGCCTTAAAGCCTTTATCGTTATACGGCTGGATCAGCCCGCGGATGAAGACCAGCTAAAAAGCTATATCAAACAGCATCTGGCACGCTACAAAATGCCGCGCGAGTTTGTTTTCCTGCCGGAACTGCCGCGTAATATTACCGGCAAGGTGCTAAAGAAAACACTGGCCGCCATGTAAACCATTCTGGCATATGGGAAGTCTAAGACTTCTCAGTGCCTTGTGCATCCAGTACAGCGCTTGAATCGCTATCCGAACGGGCGGCATAACGCGCTGCCAATATACCGCACACCATCAACTGGATTT
>JASLIR010000235.1 GCA_030152125.1 Alkanindiges sp. | reverse complement strand
AAAGAGAACCGGAAATATACGGTCATCTGACCCTTAATGACATTAATCAAGCCCTCACCCTGCAGGCAAAACAAGCTTCCTTTGTACTGGACACTTTTCAAAGCAATTGGGAAGGTGCCATCGTTGACCGCATTCATCAGGCATTTGCCGATAAAACCAGATTCATTATTATTAATCCGGCGGCCTTAACCCATACCTCGGTTGCGCTGCGTGATGCTTTATTGTCGGTTGTAATCCCCTTTATTGAAGTGCATCTTTCCAATGTGCACGCGCGGGAAAGCTTTCGTCATCACTCTTATTTATCCGATAAAGCCAAAGGCGTGATTTGTGGCCTGGGCGCTGACGGCTATTCTTTTGCACTGAGTCATGCCCTGAAATCACTCTCTAGCCCGGACTCCTAGCCTATTAAGCCAGGTATGGAATTAAACTCAATTTACTTGTAAACATTTTTGGAACACCACATGGACATTCGAAAAATCAAAAAACTCATCGACCTGATGATTGAGTCTGACTTGCAAGCCATTGAGGTCAAGGAAGGCGACCAGTCGATTTCACTGACCCGCCGTACCCCAATATTGGCTGCAGCACCAGTGATTGCAGAAGCACCTCCTGTGGTGAAAACACAACGTGGCGCCATTGAGGCATCGCCGATGGTAGGCGTATTTTATGCGGCACCAAATCCGGGTGAAGGGCCTTTTGTTAAAGTAGGCCAAACGGTTCAGGCCGGTGAGACACTGGGCATTATTGAAGCCATGAAGATTATGAACCCGCTGGAAGCAACCCATAGTGGTGTGATTGACGAGATTCTGGTTAAAAATGGTGATGTAGTTCAGTACGGCCAGCCATTGTTCCGCTTCCGCGGCTAAATCATCGTTATTACCAATATTTAAACCCTCCACCGCTGCTATTGGAAACAGGTTTATGCTGCAAAAGATTTTAATTGCAAACCGTGGCGAAATCGCGTTGCGAATTACCCGTGCATGCAAGGCACTTGGCATTAAAACCGTAGGTGTATATTCCACGGCGGATATCGACTTAATGCACTTGCGTTTTGTGGATGAAGCCGTGTGTATTGGGGCTGGTGCCAGCAGTGACAGTTACCTGAATATTCCCGCCATTATTACCGCTGCAGAAATTACCGGTGCCGATGCAATTCACCCCGGTTATGGTTTTTTATCGGAAAATGCTGAATTTGCCGAAATGGTGGAAAACTCCGGCTTTACCTTTATTGGCCCACGCCCGGAACATATTCGCCTGATGGGTAATAAGGTATCAGCTATCCTGGCCATGAAAAAATCCGGTGTGCCCACGGTTCCGGGTTCTACCCGCGCGGTAACACCACATAATGCCCTGGCAGAAGCCAAAAATATTGGCTTTCCACTGATTGTAAAAGCAGCAGCGGGTGGCGGTGGCCGTGGTATGCGGATTGTGGAACGTGTGGACAGCCTGGTGGAGTCGGTGCAGGCAGCACAGCGTGATGCAGAAATGTGGTTTGGCGATGATACCGTTTATATGGAACGCTTCCTGCAAAAGCCGCGGCATGTTGAAGTGCAGATTTTAGGTGACGGTTATGGTGGTGCCATTCACTTGTATGACCGTGACTGCTCGCTACAGCGTCGCCACCAAAAAGTGATTGAAGAAGCACCGGCACCTAACCTGCCGGAAGAAGCCCGTCAGGTTATTTTGCAAGCGTGTGTAGATGCCTGCAAGCAAATGCAATATCGTGGAGCCGGTACATTTGAGTTCCTGTTTGAAGACGAAGAGTTCTTTTTTATTGAAATGAATACCCGGGTACAGGTAGAACACCCTGTCACCGAATGTATTACCGGTATTGATATTATTGAACAGCAAATCCGCATTGCAGCCGGACTAGGTTTAAATATCGGGCAGGAAGACGTGCAAATCCGCGGTCATGCCATTGAATGCCGTATTAATGCGGAAGACCCGCAGACCTTCCTGCCTTCACCCGGTCAAATCAATGCATTTCATGCGCCTGGTGGTGCCGGCATCCGTTTTGATTCACACATTTATTCCGGGTATCACATCCCCCCCTATTACGACTCCATGATTGGCAAGCTGATTGCACATGGTCAGGATCGCAGCACTGCGCTTGCCCGTTTACGTCAGGCCCTGGATGAAACCGTCATTGAGGGTATTAAAACCAATATCAGCCTGCATCGTGATGTGATTTTGTGTGATCACCGCTTTAACCAGCAAGCCATGGATATTCATTATCTGGAAAAAACGCTTTTAAAAGACCAGCAGCTGGAAGCCGAAAAAGTAGCAGCTACTACGGAATAAGCTTGAAAAAGCTGCAATAAAAAAGCACCTAAGGGTGCTTTTTTATTATGTTATGGGCTTGCAGCGTTAAGGTAATACTTTTCTCAAGGCCACATAACACTCCTTGCCATCTTCGGTACCACAAAATTCGATATCGTTTTTGCTAATCCATTTCACATAATGTTGCTGGATCTCGCCACTCTGATCAATGGCATTACCGGAACAGTCGGCCTGCTGGTTATCATATTTGATCTTCATACCCAGCACTGGCGTACCACTATCCAGTGTTTCCGGCAATTGGTATTCATACGCGCCATAGGTCCATTCGGCATCGCTCTTGATGGCAACCTCACCGCTTTCCATAAAGTTGTAATACTCTACACACTTGGCACCGGGAATACTCATACCCCACAAGCCTGCGATCAGGGGCCGATTAACAATGCTGATACGACCTGTTTTAGGGGTTGCATCGTTTAAGGCACCCTCACTGGGAATTAAGGTGCTCTGCACTGGTTTTTTGGATTCTGCCTGGGCTGGCACTGGCGGATTAGCCTTATCTGCAATTGCTTTTACAGGTTCTTTAATCGTTTTGACTGGCGGGGCTGGTTCAGCCGCAACTGCCTGCAATGAAAATGCGCTCAGGCTGGTAACTGTTATAGAAATTATTAATTTTTGCAAATGTTTCATTACAACCAACTGAATTTATAGAGTTAAGATCAAGCTTGATCGTGCAGTGATTTTAGTTAAACGTCAATAGATGGTTGCGTTTTCACTACAGAGAACTTGCTTACCAAAAACAAAGCCATACAGCATATGCAGCTTGCTACATAAAACATCATGGAGCCTCCATATTCCTGCCAGTAATGACCGGCTGCCAGCGACCCAATTGCCACCCCCAGCCCCCACATGGTGCTGTATAGTGCCTGCGCCCGGCCCTGCTGCTCCGGGGCAAACTCCTGCATTAAAATACGCATCGCCAGCACATGAAACAAGCCAAAACTAAAGGCATGCAAGCACTGGGCAGCAAACTGTACTACAAGATGCTGTGGAAACAAGCCCACCACTGCCCAGCGTATAGCCGTTAACAGCAGGCACACTGCAATCAGCTGGCTTTGCGAAAAGCGCCGGATTAAGTGCCGCGCCTGGCTAAACATCACAATTTCAGCAATTACCCCAGTTGCCCACAGCATGCCGGTAACCCCGGTGCTGTATCCGA
>JASLIR010000125.1 GCA_030152125.1 Alkanindiges sp. | reverse complement strand
CCTCTCGGTTATTCTAATGACACAAGCATCCGGCACACCTTCTCGGCTACAACAGGACATTCAGGCATTACAGCATATTGTGCAATATGGGGTTGGCGTGCAGCGTAGCGATGCCGCCTTTGATGTGATGCTGGCCAAACTGAGCGGCAACCTGCCTCCGGGAGCCGATGCCCCCAGCTTTGCCAGCCGCAAAAGCATCATCAGCCTGAACCTGCTGCTCAGTGTGTTAAAGCTAGGCTTTGGTTTTGTATTTTTTGCCGGGTTGGGCGCCATGTTTATTTGGGCAGCATCGGATAATCTGTCCGGCAACCTTGCTCTAGTAGCCATGGGCCTGGCTTTTCTGGCGCTGGGCGGCTGGCTGGGCAACAAGCTGCGTTACACCTTTGCACTGTTTAAGGCCATCTACCCTTTGCAGCAGCAACAGCCAGACCCCGCACCACCTTCCATGCCGGTAGTAGATGAGCACGCCATCGCCCGGCAGTTTGCCGCACAACGCACACTTAGTCGCTTGGCCGGTGCTGCCATGGCTGTATTTTGCGGCACATTAGTGCTTTATTTTTTGAATAAGGCACCCGCCACAACAACTTCTCTCACCTTTGTATTACCGATATTTATGATGCTGGGTGTGGGTTTAATTTTTAGCCCGGTATCGCGAGCGGAAAACATTTACCGTTATGGCACCGCACAACTGTCTTGGGGCAACATGCCCTTGCCCATCAAATTATGCTGTGGTGTGGGTGTAATTCTGGCTGCCGCTATGCTGGGATGGTATGAAGGCTGGGTGTAAACCCTGAACTATTGATTTGAACATATACATGTAAATTTCCAAAAATGAATATACAGCATATCCATGGCGCAACTGCCCTAGTCTTTTGTTTGCTAGCTCTGTGCACCTATCCTCCAGCCGCAAGCCAGGTTCCGGCTTTCCATGCCTCTGCTGACAATGCGGCCGATGAACCCGAATATTATGCTCCGGATAATAATGCACCGATAACAGAAAACCCCATACCGGATAATTCGGCTGCCATTCCCTACACGGCCAATGCCATGTACCAAGAAGCTGAACGCTATCGACGTGGTGATGGCATTACCCAAGATTACCCGCTGGCATTCCAGTGGTATCTGAAGGCTGCAAATGCCGGCTCCACGGATGCAATGGACAGCCTGGGCAGAATGTATGGTGATGGCCTTGGAGTGGATCAGGATTATGACAAGTCGCTCTACTGGTTTAAAAAATCGGCTGCCTTAGGTAACGTATATTCCGTATTTAATATTGGTGCCATGTACGAACGTGAAGACTGGCCGCAGCATGACCAACAACAGGCATTTAAATGGTTTAAGCAAGCTGCCAGCCAAGGCCTCACCAGTGGCATGTACCGCCTTGGTCTTTACTATGATGAAGGCAAGGGAAATGTGAAGCGTGATGCAAATACCGCCATCAAATGGTATAAAAAAGCAGCACAGGATGGCAATGTTGACGCCATGTTTAACCTGGGTGTGATGTATCGCCATAATGACCAGATTACGCATGACAACCAGGAAGCACTAAAATGGTATAAAAAAGCCGCCAAACTGGGTGATGGCGAAGCCATGAACAGTATTGGTGTGATGTATGCAAATGGACTGGGGACGGCGCAGAACGATAAAACCGCCGCCGCCTGGTATAAAAAAGCTGCCGATGCCGATAATCCTGCTGCCATGTGTAATCTGGCCAAAATGTATCTGCAAGGGCGTGGTGTAGAACAGCACCAGGGTAAAGGCGAAGGGATGTTTAAACTGGCAGCTGAAAAGCAATACCCCCCGGCAATGGCGCTGTTCGACCAGCAAGGCAATTTTAAAAAGGATATTGATCTTAGCGAAGGCTGCCAGCATATGGGCGAGGAATAGCCAGCCGACCTTCCCGATTATCGGACCAAGCCATTATCCGGCACGTAAATGACTATATGCCGGATAGAGGGAACCGGACACTCGCCTTTATTGCGCCTGTTGTACAGTCATTACGGGAGGGATAAAATCCATACACAACATATCCGCTAATGAAATCTACAATCATGCAAGTAAAATCACTGCTCCAGAAAGCACTGATTATCCTGCCCAGTGCATTTATGTTGCTACTGGGATTACGTCTGGTACTGGCTGCACCAGCCATACCCGTTTTGCTGGCGGATACCCAGGAAAATTTAAACTGGCTGATGCTGGCCTGTACCGTAGTGCCGGGTAGCCTATTGTTTATCAGCAACCTGTTCATCATGAATCATACCTGCAGCCTGTGGTTTGCGGGTATTAGCCTTGTGAGCAGCCTGTTTTATGTAGTGTTGCCGGAACTGGGCTTACTGTCCGCCAGTCAGCCCATACAGGCGCAAGCGTATCAGATTGCATTTGAACAATCCGTCTGGGTTCGGGCTATTTACCCTGCCATTGCCCTGTTACTGCTGATCATTGTCAAGCAGCAGCAAAGCCTGTCAGCGCGAACAACCTAAGCTGTGTGGCTACTCAGTTGTAGTATCAGTTGCATTAAAAGCATCATGGTAAGCAACCTCCCCGGTTATTAGCTGCCCCTCAAAAGACAATGCCTGCATATACTCAGCAGGCACACCGGCATAATACAGCCCATCCTGTGCCTTAAAGCCAAAACGACCATAATAGCCGGGGTCGCCCAGCACTACGCAGCCATCGGCACCCAACGCTTTTAACTGTAGTAATAACTGGCCTACCAGCAGGCCACCAATGCCCTGCTGTTGTTTGTCCGGGCGTACCGATAGCGGAGCCAGGCCATACCAGTTACCCATACTGCCAGTTATTTGTACAGGTGATGCAGCAATATGCCCCACCAGCTTATGTTCAGGTGCCGCACCTTCCTGCTCTGCCACCAGTGACAGGCTTAACACACCTGCCTTACGCAAGGCATTAACAATAAACTGCTCGGTATGGCTGCTGTGCGCTTCGGTCAAAAAGGCGGACTCAGTAATTGCCGTGATATGCGGGATGTCTGCCGCGGCTTCCGGGCGGATATAAATGCTCATATTTTTCTCAATATCTGTAACTAACATGAATACCAGCATGGGCGTTGTTTGCAACATGCTGGTATGGTTAAAAAACCTTAGCGGTTATCCAGTTGCGGGCGTACTGTACGCAGGCCCTTGTAGGAAATACGGTATGGCGCACTACGGCTGGACTTGATCAGCCTTTTGGTTTTTAGGGCTTTAAACACGGCCAGCGTACAGTCGGATAATACATAACCGTCCATGTTGTAGCATTCAACTGCCGTCACATGCCCGGATGGGTCGCGTGTATAGGAAATATAGCCACCCTGGGCTAATACATGCAGGGTACGTTGTTCCTGTTTGGAAACGTTCATTGGAATACCTGTAGTCATTCGGGAATACAAAACAGCCCAACGCCACAATGCGCAGGCCAACTTGAAACCACTGCGATAACCCAAAAATGCCGCTGCAATTGCTGCGCGGTTCAGGTTATCAATTGACTACTATGTCCAGCATAAAACGCCTCTTATCAAAGCAGGAAGATACACCCGGCGGCTACAACAGCACGGGCATGCTTAAATGCTAGCGTGAAAAATACTTAAATGCAAATTGACGCATTTAATACGTTATCCCAGCCTTCCGGTTTTAATTCATGGTGTTCCTTGTAATAAGGCTGAGCAATTGCAACCTTCCACTAAATTTATATAAAATCAACCACTTGATTATCAACGCTTTTTACTAACAGCATTGCTCTGGCAATTTCTTGTCGCCTACGACGACAAGAAATTGCCACCGGGGTTTGGG
>JASLIR010000503.1 GCA_030152125.1 Alkanindiges sp. | reverse complement strand
GTGCAGGTGCAGGTGCAGGTGCAGGTGCAGGTGCAGGTGCAGGTGCAGGTGCAGGTGCAGGTGCAGGTGCAGCAGTATCGGCTACACTGTCATTTGCCACCACAAAATGCACCACATCCAGCTGCAACTCGTCATTTAACTGAAGTTGCTGCTCGCCTTCTACCCGGCTGCCGTTGACAAAGGTTCCATTTGCCGAATTTAAATCCTTAATCCATAACTGGTCATCACGCAAAAATACTTTGGCATGACGGCGCGAAATACGGCCACCCTGTAGCACCACATCCACGCTATTCGGGTCACGCCCCAATAGCTTGTCCTGGTCAACCAGTACTTGTTCCCCATCAAAAGTACCGGAAATGGCTTTAAGTATCCAAGTCATTGTTGTTCCTCAATCAAAATTGGTCAGCCACTCACACCCGGGCATGACCTGAGGCATACAGCTCACTTGTCACGCAGTGTGGTCTGGCTACTGGTATTTGCCGTCTTTGAAATAGTGCTGACGGGCTGTTTCTGTGTGTTATTCAACGGACGGACATCTATAGCCGGTGTAACAGCAGCATCCGGACGCGTGTTAACACTACTGATACTATCACGATTCGCATTTAAGGCATTAGATTGTGTCCGACCATATATGTCATCTATTTGTTCGGGCAAACGGCTAATATTACCTTTAGGGTCAAGAATTAACTGCAAGCCTCTTACCTGCGAATAACGGCTCTGGGTCAGATTGTTGACTGACCTGCCATCGCGCACAATGGTTGGATGCAGGAATACCAGCAGGTTACGTTTTTCCTTGCTGGCTGCATCGGAACGGAACAAACGCCCCAGATACGGAATACGGCTTAAACCGGGAATGGCCTGGGTTGAGCTGGTTACATCGTCCTGCATCAGGCCACCCAGCACAATGGTCTGCTGGTCTTCAGCCAGCACCGCAGTTTTAATCAGGCGCTTGCTGGTAATCAAATCCACCGATGCAATATCGCTAACCTTGGGCTGCACTGCCGATACTTCCTGCTCCACTTCAAGGCGCATGGTGCCACCTTCACCAATATGCGGAATCACCTTCAGGGTAATACCCACATCCTTACGCTCAATGGTCTGGTATGGGTTGGTTACACCACCACTCCCGGTAGAGGTAGAACCTGTTACAAACGGCACGTTCTGGCCAACTACAATATGCGCTTCTTCATTATCCAGTGTCAGCACAGAAGGCACCGACAGCAGGTTGGCATTTGAGTCGGTTTTAAGCGCCTGAATCAGTGCGCCATAAAAATTGGTTTGTCCGTTACTGCCCTTGCGCACATCACCCAGGGCGAGTGCTGCGCCACTCAGCTTATTCACCAAGCCAGCCGCACCGGTAGCTCCACCCGCTGCCGCAGCACCAATGGCTGCCAGGCTGGAACCAACATTACTAAAGTTAATCAGGCCCACACCACTATTCAGGTCACCCATAGCCCACTGAATACCCAGTTGATCGGCATTGGAACCGGAAACCTCAACAATGGCAGCTTCAATCAGTACCTGGGAACGACGTGCATCCAACTGGTTTACCGCGCTTTCAATTTCACGCATTAAGGCAGGTTCCGCCTTAACCACCAGCGCGTTCTGGGTTTCATCGGCAATAATGCTAATACCACCAGCAGAGAACGTACTCAGCTTGTTATCCGAATTAGAACCGGATGAACTTAAATTGATACTGGGTTGCGATGAACTGCCGCTCGCAGCACTACCCGAGCTGTTATTATTATTGTTATTGCTGCTGCTATTAAAGCTGGAAGAACTGCCACCGGAAGAAGAACTATCGGACGATGACGACTGCCCGGTTACCAGCCCCTGTAGCATTTGCGCCATATTCTTGGCGCTGGCATGCCTCAGGCGAAACACCCTTAAACCACCCAGACGGTCTGCCGGCACCACATCCAGGGTTTTAATCAAACCACGGATACGGCTGCGGCTATTGGCGTCGCCCTTGACCAGGATACGGTTGCTGCGCGGGTCTGCAATCACCCGTACGCGCGAACCACGCACCTCTTTGGAAGCACTGGTTGCACTTAAAGAGTCAATCAGGCCAATAATTTCTTCTGCCTGACTGTTTTGCAGGGAAATAATTTCAATCTCATCACTGCCCGTACCATCCAGGTCGCGAATCAACTGCTCCATTTGCAGGATGTTATCGGCACGGTCAGAAATAATCAGGGCATTGGTACCAGGAATAGCCGCAAGGTGCGCAAACTGTGGCATCAACGGGCGAATGGCCGGAATCAGGTCGTTAGGATTGGTGTTATCCAGCCAGATGACCCGGGTGGTCACCTGTTCGCCGCGCAAGCGGTTACGGCTGTCAAACGGCACACCCAAACCTTTGGCATTGGCATCCGGTACCAGCTTAATGGTATTTCCCGCAGGCAAGGCCACCACACCATTCACATTCAGTACGCCCAGAAACAGCTCGTACACCTGGTCTTTGGTCAGCGCCTTATTGGAAATCACCGTTACCGTGCCTTTCACACGCGGGTCAACCGCAAAGTTTTTACCGGTGATATCTGCCACTTCACTGACAAACGCACTTAAATCGGCATCTTTTAAATT
>JASLIR010000068.1 GCA_030152125.1 Alkanindiges sp. | reverse complement strand
ACATGGTGATGAAGAAGATATTGAGCCTGCCATGGAAAACCTGCCGGAAATTCCACGCATGACCCGTGTGGATGACCAAGTAGAATAATCAGGTGGAATAATCGGGTGGAATAGCGGAGAGGTATAAAAATGGGTGCCAAGTTTAAAACGGATATGCCGGAAGACGCCGATTCCAAAGCCAGCCAAGTGACACGTATCAGTATGTCGTTGCCGCAGGAGTTATTAAAAGAGCTAGATTTAATGGTGGCCGAGCGCGGTTTTGATAGCCGCTCGCAGGCCATTGCCGATATGTTGCACCAGCAAGTCACGGCACACAAACAAAAAGTGGGCAATGACATTATGGTGGGAACCATTACCTTGTTGTATGATCGTTCCACGCCGAATTTACAACGGCAAATGGCCGATTTGCAGTATCAGTACCTGACTGAAGTGATCAGCTCGCTGCATGTGAATCTGGCCGATAACCGCATTATGGAAGTAGTACTGGTGCAGGGCAATGCCTGTCATCTGGAAAAGATTGCCAATCAGCTCATTACCCTAAGAGGGGTAATAAGTGGAAATTTGCAGTTGATGACAGCCATTATGCCGCCAATTACTTCGCCCTGAGCCGTTAAGTAAATGCAACGCTAAAAATGAGCAAATTGGTTATTGCTATCTGTGAAAGCTAATGATCAACTAGCGAAAAATATGAGGTATTCAATGATGATTCGCAACGACTGGACGCGTGAAGAAGTGCAGGCTTTATTTGACAAGCCATTTAATGATTTGCTGTTTCTGGCACAGTCTGTTCATCGTAAGCATTTTGATGCGAATACCATTCAGGTCAGCACCCTGTTATCCATTAAAACGGGTGCCTGCCCCGAAGATTGTGGCTACTGCTCACAGTCCAACAAATATGACACCGAATTAACCCCGCAGAAAAAACTGAAACTGCAGGAAGTGCTAACCGCAGCCCGCGCTGCCAAGGACAGTGGTTCCTCACGTTTTTGTATGGGTGCTGCATGGCGTAACCCGCATGAGCGCGATATGCCTTATGTGCTGGAACTGGTACGCGAAGTAAAAAGCATGGGTATGGAAACCTGTATGACGCTGGGTATGCTGGATGTCAGTCAGGCGCAGCGCCTGGCTGAAGCAGGGCTGGATTATTACAACCATAACCTGGATACCTCGCGCGAGCATTATCCGAATGTGATTACCACCCGTACTTATGATGACCGTTTGCATACACTGGATAATGTGCGTCAGGCTGGTATGAAGGTCTGCAGTGGCGGTATTCTGGGCCTGGGTGAAAAGCGTGCAGACCGTATAGGCTTGCTGTTTGAACTGGCCACACAGCCAATCCATCCGGAATCCGTGCCGATTAATATGCTGGTGCCAATTGCTGGTACACCACTGGAAAATGCACCGCAGGTGTCGGTAGTGGAGTGGGTGCGAACCATTGCTGTGGCACGTATTTTAATGCCAACAAGTTATGTACGGTTGTCCGCAGGCCGTGAAAGCCTGAGTGATGCCGAGCAGGCGCTGTGTTTTATGGCAGGTGCTAACTCGTTCTTTTATGGTGAGCAGTTGCTGACCACGCCAAATGCGGAAAAGAACCGTGATAATGCCCTGTTTGACGAACTGGGCTTAAAGCGTGAAAAGGCCAGGGTAGATGTGCGTACCTCTGCAGTGGATGCCATGAGTGCCTGATGATGTGTCAGGAGTTTATAGGGTGGCTCCTGACTAGCTGTTACTTGGCTTTACCCATATTCCGGCAAAGCCAGTAAAATAGCTATGATAATCTGCTAATTCAAGGGTATAGACTGTAGCCGTATAATTGGGATATGTATTGGTATCAGGTTGATACATTTCCTGTTGTAAACACTAGCCTTTACCCATTCAAAAACAGCATACCATTCAGCCTTTTTGCTAAGATCATAGGCATCTCCCTCGGACTCATCCTGCTAGTTTTCACAATTACTGCCGCCTCTTAACCAGGCTAAACTGGAGTCTTTCATTTTGCTGAGTGGACGAGCTACGACTACAGCATACAGGCGGCCTTGATTGTCCTGAACAACATCATTATCAGTCAGTTGATCAACGCTTACCCAGCTTGGCTGGACATAAGCTTTATAGTCTTGAATGGAACGGTAATAGCTGGTGCAACCACAAAGCCACAAGAGATGATCAGGTGCTATGGCAATAAGCTCTGGGGGCCAGAATCTTCAATATCAATACCACCTTCGCCCTCAACCCAGTTCACCAAAGGCGTGGTTTCCAGTAGCCAGATTTCCCTGTCTGCGTAGCTAAAAGTGTTAATTACCTGTTGGTAGGTCAATTCATCAGAACCATCTTCTGGTTTTGACAACACCCAATCCCCAGCCTGAATGTCCTCAATATTTTTATATTCATCCTGCCATGAACCTGTTTCAGATTTAACCCGGATGAGCGTCCCTGCAATAACAGCCATAAAAATTTTCTCTAAATCGAACCCGAGCTGCAAAAGAGAGGTTGCAGCTTTTTAAAATGGAGTATTTTTATTAACATAAAGATTTGCTGGTCAGCCAGGCTGATAACTAATCAATCATGATTTTTGGCTGGGTAATCTGCATAATCATGGTATTGGCAATGCTGCCTTTGGGCGGAATCAGCGGCAAATCATCAAAGTCAAAAAAGTGTGCTTCGGCAATTTCATCCGGCTGCGGAACAATCTCGCCACCGTCATATTCAGCCTGAAAGGCAATCATTAAATTAGTAGGGAAAGGCCAGGGCTGGCTGCCCATATAACGGATATTTTTAATGGCAATGCCGGCTTCTTCTTTGGTTTCGCGTGCTACGGCCTGTTCCAGGGTTTCGCCTACTTCTACAAAGCCTGCCAGTACGCTAAACATCGGGCCGGGACGCTGTACACCGCGCGCCAGCAATATTTGCTCGCCACGGGTAATTGCCATAATCACACAGGGTTGCACCCGTGGGTATTGCATGTACTGACACACGGTACATACCATGGCATGGTCGCGTTCGTGCTGCGCTGTGGCATTACCACAGCGGCTGCAAAACTGGTGATTGCGCTTCCATTCCATCAATTGCTTGGCGCGGCTGGCCAGTTCAAACTCCGCCATGGACCAGTTGCCTACCAAATGGCGGATAGGAACCAGTTGCAGGCCAGCGGGCAGGGCTTCATCATCAGCCAGATCACGCGCCACAAACCGTTTTTCAGCGGAGTCGCGCACCAGCAGGTCATGCTGATGCGGGGTTAACTGGGGGATTTGTAGCTGTTCATCTACAACCAGCGATTGATCCTTAAACAGGTAGGCATATACAGCGGTGGTAGATGAACTCATAACAAATCAGGCTGCCTGTAATTGTTTTGCACTGTCTAAACCAACATCAAACGGATGAATGCTGATAGGTTTGTTTTGTTGCAGGCTTTCCAGGTAGTGATCCACGCTCACAATCGCATTGGCAAGCAAGGCAATTTGCTGTTCAGTTGGTGCCTGTTGTTCCGGTGCAAAGGCTTTGGCTACGTATTCAGCGGCACTGTGCAGGATTTCATGACCCAGCGGCGCATTGATAAACAGCATGGCTCCAGCGATGGATTCAAACATGGCAGGTACGTTATTCATATTCAGTACATCACCACTTTCCAGGTAGGCGGAAAGTGCACTCATGCTCAGTGCCAGCGAGTCACGGCATTCCTGAATCACCGCTGTATTGGCTTCATCCAGCTGCGGCAGTGAAATGTACGGATTGTTGAATGGCAGGGTATTGGCACCGGCAATATACTGGCGGTCCAGCATGGACAACTGGTTGCCGGTAAACAGCAAGGCATCCATGAGCGCATTGACCTGATCCATATTGGTCAGGTCTTTCCACTGCGCCACAACGGCAGACTGTTTTTTGCTGCTGGCCGCAGCTTCACCCAGGTTCAGCAGGGACAATGCCTGTGAAAGCTGGTGGATCTGTTCGGCAATGTCATTAAAGCTGACGTCAACTTGGTCACCATGCTGCAGGCTGTCAATTTTATTTTTAATATCGCCAATTTCCTGATGCATCAACTGGGTGGTGATGTGAATGGTATTGCTGTCCGGCCCAAACAGGTAACGTGCCAGCAGGCTGGATTCGGTATCGTTCAGCAGATAATCGTCCAGCCCCAGTTGCTGGCGCAGCTGTTCCGATTCTGCATGGTCGCGGCAGGCGGCCAGGCTCAGGATATCTGCCATATCATCCAGCGAAGGCACAAAGTCGTTCGGGTTTTTGGTGAAAATAGCTAAATGACGTTCCAGTTGCACCAGTACACGTAAGCGGGTGTCAGTCAACTGGCACTGGTCCAGGTCGGACAGGGCATTGCTGGCCGCATACCAGTACAGGGCAGATGCGGTTTGTTTGGACTTGGCATGTACAAAGTAGCCCACCAGTTTCAGGGCTTTATAGTCCAGGCTGTTGGCCTGTTTTCTAATAATGCGGTTAAGCGAGGCTTTGTACAGGCTCAGCAGTTGCTGCCATTGCTTGTCGCTAATATCAACCGGCTGGTTATCAAACTGCAGCTGCGGTACCTGCACAATGGCTAAATAGGCATTTAAAAAATAGCCTTCGCGCAGTAACGGCAACTTTAACTGCTGGCGAATACCATTGATGGTTGGCAGCAGGAATTGTGGTAGCTGGTTTTCACGCAGCAAAACAAACTCCAGGTAGCGCGACAGCATCATCAGGCCTTCGCTCATGGCACCCAGTTGTTCATTGGTGGTTTCAGACGGGGTAGTGGCAATCTGGCTGAGCAGTTTGCTCATGGCATCACTCAGGTCAGTTGCACCGGTAATTTCCAGCAACTGGATGACACCATGAATCTGGTTCATGTTTTCGACAGCTTCGTTTAAGCCAAATGTGTTGTTATTGTCATCGATAAAGGCACTTAAGGCCCCTTCAACCTGAGCCAGTGACGCATCAATTTCTGCCTTGACAATATGCAAAGAAATCGCATCAAAGTGTTGAACTGTATCAATAGACATGAATCCCATCCTTCCTTAGAGTTTTTTGACGCTGGTATTACTCAAAATATAGGTCGCCTTATGCCAAAGTAGGTGGCCTGACCGTGCGCTAACAATAGCGGTTTTAAGGCTTTTCAGCCAGTGCAAATTGCGTATTTTTTATAAATTTGTGGCTAATATTGATAATGAAAATAATCGATTAATCAATGCTTGCAGATGCCCCTATACCGCTAAGGAGTATAGAGGCGGTTCTATACACTATTGTGACCATAAAGCCGCGAAGCCGTTCTTTTTCTCAAACTGTTCCAGCCATTCCTGATGTGCCCGGTTTTCCTCATCACTGGCTAGAACCACCGGCAGGGAAAATGCGGTGCTTTTCTGTTGTTGGCCCTGCTGCTGGCCAGTGCCATTTTGCTGCTGGTGGCCGATATCCAGTGTCACCTGACCACCGGTCATGGCCAGATAAACATCGGCCAGAATTTCCGCATCCAGCAAGGCGCCGTGGAAGGTACGGTCGCGCTGTTTAATCTCGTAACGTCTGCTGAGAGCATCCAGCGAGTTTTTCTGTCCCGGATGCTTGCGCTTGGCCAGTAACAGGGTGTCAGTTACCTCAACACGGCCTTTTAAGGGGGGCAATTTTGCCCGTGCAAATTCCGCTTCCAGAAAGTTCATGTCGAAGGTAGCGTTATGCGCAATGATTTCAGCTTTGTCCAGATACGCATTCAGGGCATGCACAATTTCGGCAAACAGGGGTTTGTCGGCCAGAAAGGCATCGCTTAAACCGTGAATGTTTTCAGAGTCCCCCACCAGACGCTGCGGGTTGATATAAACATGGAAGGAGCTACCGGTTAGCTTGCGGTTGATCATTTCAATCACGCCGACTTCGATAATGCGGTCACCATCGG